>JACRLM010000074.1 GCA_016235255.1 Nitrospinota bacterium
AAGGGCGCGGTGATAAGTCATATGCGGCGTGTCCAGAAATCACCGGACCTGGTGATATCGTACTTCAACGGCGAAACGACGAAATACGCGGCTTGATACATATATAATAATGTCTATATTATTATGAGACGGTTAATAAGTCATAAAGATGGACAGTAAATGCATAAATAAAAAACAAATACGCTTTTTCCGGAAGATTATGTTCCGGTCAGGAGGATTTGGCTCTTGATGTCCTGTTCATCCGGCGGCGGCGGGCGGCCCCTGCGCAGCTATGGCGCTTCGTGACATTTACATGGTCATTTCAAGACCCAAACACAGGTGACGCAATTGACACGCGCGCATGGTTTTATTTAAGCTGATTTCATATAAAAATGGCGCTAAAAGGGGGGGCGGAGGTGTAAAGAAAATATAAAGACGCCAGAATTGCGGTTAGTGAATATGCGAGATCGGGGCCCTATCCAGCGGTCAATTCAAACGTGTTCCACCATAGCGCCAGAACAAGCGCCGTAAAGAGCGGATAGGCGTAATCTTCCCTCCGGTCCTTGTGATCGTTGGCGATTTTTTCCAAACGGTCTATTCGCAGCGGCCCGTGGCCGCAAAACGGCTCTGTATGGATCGCGTCCATGAAAAGATCGAACAGCGAACCGCGAAGCGCCTGGCTTATGGGGGCGTTGAAACCACGTTTGGGGCCGCGGCTCCATGCGCATCCCAGCACAGTGTCAAGATGGCGGCGCAGAATTATCTTGCGCCCCCTGAATGGGGAGAAAAGGTACTCGTCCGGCAGCCCGAGGCAAAAATCCACAAGCTCGTTGTCAAGGAACGGAACGCGCACTTCAAGCCCATGGGCCATGGACATCCTGTCCACTTTCACCAGCATGTCGTTTGGCAGATGGAAAAGCATGTCCGCCCGGAGCATCCTGCCGAGCCGGGAAAGGCCTGGTTCCCCTTCGTTATAACGCGCGGCGTATTCCTTTAATGGATCGAAGCTTGCGGTCCTGGCCGCCAAATCCTCGTTGAACAGGCTATTTTTCAGGGCGGAGCCGCAATGTATCCTCCAAGACGCATGGTCGCGCCCGGCCGGCTCCCCCATCCCATCCAAAAACCGCACGGCCAGGTTTCTGAGGCCATACGGATAATCGCTCAACGGCAAGGCGCGGGCAACGGGCTTTAATAATTCGATGAAAAACGCTGGAAGGAATTTCAGCGGTCCGGCGGCGTATCCTGCGTCATAGGTGAAGTAACCAGCCAGCAGCTCGTCTCCGCCGTCTCCGGAAAGGGCCACTTTCACATTTCCGGCGGCGCAACCGCATATGCTAAAAAAGTTGAGCAGCGATGAGTCGGCGAATGGGTCCTCAATGTGGCGGACCGCTTTGAGCAGCGTGCCTGCCAGGTCTTCAGGGACCATCGTGGTGTGATGATCCACCCCAAGGGTGGCGGCGGTGCGCGCCGCCTGGGCGCTTTCATCGAACTGCCCTTGCTCGAAGGATGCGCAGAACGTTTTTACCGGCGCATCGGACTGCCCCGCCATGGCGGATACGATGGCCGCCGAATCAAGCCCACCGGAAAGGAACGCCCCAAGCGGCGCATCGCTCACCATCTGGCGTTTGACGCACCGGCGCAGCACAGTCCCGAATTCCTCCGCCGCCTCGTCCAGTGATTTGAACCTCGCCGCGTCCGGCGGCCGCTTCGGCTCCCAGTAACGGCTGATCGCAATCCCGTTGCCGCCGCATGTCAGCGTCGATGCAGGCGCAAGCTGCCGTATTCCCTCAAATCCTGTAAGAGGGGCGGCCACATAACCGAACGTGAGAAACGAGGAGAGCCCCTCGGCGCAGACGGTCCGCCGCACAGCCGGTGCGCTCAATATCGCCTTTATTTCCGAGGCGAACAGCAGGCGGTGGCCGTCGTCAAAATAAAAAAGTGGCTTCACCCCCATCCGGTCCCGGGCGAGAAACAGCTTTCGATTTGCGCGGTCCCATATTGCGAAGGCGAAAATACCGTTGAACCGTTCAACGCAAGACGGGCCCCATTGCTCGTACGAGTTGAGGATAACTTCAGTGTCGGACCGGGATTTGAAAGCTCGCCCCATCTTTTCCAGATCGGCGCGCAGTTCGCGATAATTGTATATCTCTCCATTGAACGTAATGAGCGTAGATCCGGAAACGGACTCCATCGGCTGCGCCCCCGCCGGGGAAAGATCTATGATGGCAAGCCGCCTATGGCCCAAAGCAACGGCGCCTTCGGCAAATATCCCTTCACCGTCGGGCCCACGGTGCGCCAGGGCGCCTGTCATCTGTTTTATTGCCTGGGCGTCCTGCTCCGTGGCCGGATCGCCATAGTGGAAAATACCCGCTATTCCGCACATTGAGTGACCCCCCCTGCTTTCAACGCGCGCTCAACCGGCCGGACGGGGATTGTTTTGCTCCCCTGCGGCCGGCGTTTTAAGGTTTCGGACGATTGTTTCCGCTTTCGCCGCCTGCCTCCCGGCCTCTTCCACCCTCCCGGCGGAGCGAAGCAGGCTTGCATGTTCGTTGAGCAATCCGGCGTACCATGCGGCGGTCCGCTTCTGGCCGGGACGTATATTGTCCGGATTGATTTCGAATCCGTTTTCATATGAAAACCAGTCGTAATAAATCTTGGCGGCCTTTTCGGAAGAGCCCGATTTTTCCGCGTCATGAATCATTGGCCTGAAGTGGCTTTTGGCCGCAGAGGCGTATCCGGGAAAGTCCGGCGGCCGGTGGATGAAACGGAATTCGAAGGCCAGGCTGGCGATGACGAAAACGATGGCTCCGGCTCCGGTCACGGCGGCTCCACGAGACAGCAACTTCGCAAGCGCCAGCGCCGAGAAAGGAATCACGGCCACCGCCAGCGGAACGCGATAACGGAAAAACGTCACGAAGACGGTCATCACGATTACATGGATCATTATCAATATCAGCAGCGGGGCGCAGTCCCCCAGCCTTTTGCCGGACAAGGCCAGGCCCGCCAGGGCCAGCGGGAACAGCGGCAGCGCATACGCCGGGGAATATTTGAGGGCCGTGGAGTGCCATAGAAAATAATAGTAATAAGGCCCGTTGTCGCTCATCGGATTAAAACCCCACACCTCGGCGAATTTCGCCAGCAGGAAATGGGCGTAATTGAATATTCCGCCGTGGGCGGCCACCAGCGGCCCGATATAGTCCGCCACGCCGCCGCCGTTTGTCCTGGCGACGATGTCCGCCGTATAAGGAGTGAGAATGTTTACGGGGAAGGAGGGATTAAGGTCCGGAGCGTTGGCCATGATGAAGAAATATGATCCCTGGGAAAGCAGGCTCAACGCAGGCGCTCCCACCGCCAGATTCCTAGCTATGGCCGGGGACAGGGCGATCAGAAAACCGGCGGCCGTCAGCAACCCGGCCTTCACGGCCGGCAACGGCTCCCGCCGCAGCCGCCACGCCATGAGCGCCACGGCCGGCAGGAAATATAAAATAAAATAGCTTTGCGCGAGCGCCCCGATTCCGAAGCAAATACCCGCCGCCAGATACCGAAGCGGCGTATTTTTGTCCATCGCCGCGATGGTCATATACACCGCCGCAAGCCCCGCCAGCACGCTAAGGCTTGTGCGCAGAAGATACACTTCCTGCCACATCAATGGCCCGTTCACGGCGCACATGGCCCCGCCGATCACCGCCGCCGCCGGGCCGAAGAGCCGTAGCGTAATCAGAAAGACAAGGACCGCCGAGCATACGCCCGCCACCATCTGCCATGCGAAAACATAACGCGGGTCTGCCCCGAATATTTTGTATGTGATGGCGATAAGGTAAGGGTAGAGCGGTTCCTGGTGAAACCTTTTGCCCCCCTGCAGCCTGCTCCATAACAGCGTTGCAGGGTCGCCCCCCGTATTATTCACCCGTTCCGAAAGCTCGGCGAAAACATCGGGACGTAAATTGAAATAGTCGGCGGCGACCTTGTAATGCCACGAATGCATCGGATGAATGTCCGTGTCCGAAAGCCAGTCCCCGGCGGCGATACGTTTGGCCCAAAGGTCGAAAAAAAACATGTCGGTCTGGTCGTTTGCGCTTGTTGTGGCAAGCGGCGTGCCGACAGCCTGGGAGAAATATGCGATCCGTGGAATCACGGCCAGCGCCGCGATAAAAAGGGCCAGCGCCGCCTTGCCGCGAAAGGAGGCCGCAAGCGTGTCCAGCCGCGCGCCAAATGCCTCCCTGGCGCCGCCGCTTTCTGTCGCGTTGTTTTCAGCGGCTGACGACGGCATCAGTTATTGTTTCCGCCGCTGGAAATGTATATCTTCCTCAGCTGGTTGGCCAGCAGGCCCATGGAGAATATGACGGGAAAGCTTCCGATCAGCAGGGCGGCCAGCGCGCTCATGAAAAGATTTCCTCCCACAAGGATGTCCAGCAACACAAGTAGGCCCCCGGCCACAAGGCATATCGAAGCGACCAGCAAGAACAGCTTGAGCGGATTATAAAAAAGGATCGCTTCAATTATGTACTGGAGCGCCCGCAACGTGTCGCGCAGCGGCCGCACTTTTGACGAACCTTCCCGCTTGCGGTATTCCACCGGCAGGTAAAGCACCGGGTGGCTGTTTAGCATGAAAAATAGCGTCATCGTGGTCGTGAACGAGAATCCGGCGCAAAGCGAATCCTTGAAGCGGAGCAGGACGCTTCTTTTGAACATGCGCATCCCTGAATTTATATCTGGCACATTGCGCCCGGCGGCGTATTCGGCCAGCGCCTTGAACACCATCCTGGCAGGCCTTTTGAAAAAGCCCTTTTTATATTCCCATCCCTGTCTCGCCCCCACCACCATGTCGTAGGCCGGATAATTGCGGTAGAAATCCGCGAACCGTGATGGCGGATAGGACCCGTCGCCGTCTATTATCGCCACGCATTCGTTGGCGCAGGCCGCTATCCCGTCGTACAGTGATTTGCCGTAGCCCAGATTCTCCGGATGCTCCATCAGTTTGAGCCCGGGAATTCCGGCGGTCCGCACCTTCTCGGCCGTGCCGTCCGTGGACCCGTCGTTGACCACGATAATTTCATGCCCGGGAAAGGCCTCCAGGGATTTTTTCAGTTCGATCAAAAACTCCCCTATGCCGTTTTCCTCGTTATAAACAGGGACCACCACGCTTATCATCTTTCACTCCGCTCAATGTCAGGCCGTTCACCAATCGCGAAAATCTGGTTTCCCCAGAATGGAAGGCACAACCTGAAAGACGCAGCCACCAGCGACGCCATCGCAATCTGCCTGAAACCATATTTCCCGGGCGCCGAATAGGATTCCATGACCCGTTCGGGATTCATGTTTATCAGCCGCTTGTATAGATTGAAAAAGGGGAATCCCCACCGCTCTATCTTCACCACTTTAAGGCCTGCCTTGGCCATGGCCTCCCCGATCCGCTCCGCCGTGAAATGCATCGTATGTCCCATCATCCTGTCTATCGGATACACAGGGCCGGAGGGGACCGTGATAATCAGTCTGCGGGCCGCCATCCCGGCAAGCCTGGCCACCGCCTGCCGGTAATCGGAGCAATGCTCGACGACTTCGGAGCTTACGACAACATCAAACTTTTCCGCAATCGCCTCCCGGTCTATATCGAGTGGGAAGAAGCGTATCTGAGGATACCTGGCCTTGTTCGCCTCCAGCACAGCCGGCGAAAGGTCCGCCCCCGCCAGCCCGGCCCCCGGCGCAAGGGACGCCACGTCCCTTAACAGTTCACCTGTACCGCATCCGACGTCCAGCAATGAGCTGAATTTCTGCTTCGACAGTATGGCGATGATTTTCCTTCTGCGCATGGCCGGGGCGGGCGAGCGGGAGGTTATCAATTCCCATTTCGCCCATCCGGCGTCGTAAAAGGAGGATGATTTGGCCTGATGTTCCATTAGCGTATGTTGTTGGTCAAACCGTGTCGTTTCAAGTGTCCGCTGATGCGCCAGCTTACTCCTTTATACCGGCTTATATGGATGTTTTCAAATTTCTCCGGAGCAACCCAGCTTTCAGCCCGTTTTCTCGTGATAAATCCGGTTTTCGGCGCGTTGAGCTTGTCGAAGACATTGAGGGTGTTCCTGTAAAATGAAAGCTTCCGGAAATTTCCGAAATAATCGAAATACGGCAAAAACCTGAGAGGCAGACGGTATAGCGTGTGGACCGGAATATATAGAATGGCCGTGACGGCCTTTGAGAGCCAGAGCAGCGTCTTTCTGGAGATGGAGCGCAAAAACAGCCTCCTGAACGGCTCCACCATGTTGCGGACGGCCCAATTGCCCTCGTGTGAATAGACCCAAATTATCAGCCGCCCCCCCGGTTTTGCGTGGCGGATGAGGTTTGCCACAGTCCTGTCCGGATCATCGGTATGGTGGACAACCCCTACGCTCATCACAACGTCGAACCGCATGCCCAGGTCCATTTCAGCGATGTCGGCATCCAGGAAACGTACGTTGGACGCGCCCGCGTTGCGTTCCAGGGCCAGCTGCGCGGTGTTAAGGTCCACGGCCGTGACGCTTTTGGCGAAGGGGGCCATAAAGGCGGTATGCTGGCCTCCGCCGCAGCCGCACTCAAGAATGTCCAGCCCTCTGAAGCTTTCCAGGGTATGCGGATGGATCCAGTCCTTGAAAAGGAAAAGCTCGCCGTCGCGAAGGAGGGTCCACTGCTCCCTCCACTGGTCCTGCTTTTCCTGCGCCATAGTCCTTAGCCTGCCTGCCTTGTTGTGTTCGTGAAGCCGGGCCGGGCTCCCGGCGGCAGATTGATTGTATGACATTTTGGCGGTCTTTACCCTTGTTGTGATATTGCGGAAAATTATCATGAAAAATATTCATGGCGGCGGCGGAAAAAAATTGGTGTATTATAACTGTTCCGGGCCGTGAAGATAAGGGATCGGCAGGCCTGTTGAGCGCATGATATTTGGGAGCGATGAATGCCGAAAGTTAGCGATGAAGGTGACCGCGGAAAGCGTCACAAGAGAAGGAAAAGAAAGGGCGGCGGCTTTGAGGAGGAGACTCCCAAAGAGACCGGCGACAAGGCTGTGGAAGTTGAGGGCACCGTGCTGGAAGCCCTTCCAAACGCCATGTTCAACGTGGCGCTTGAGAACAATTTCACGGTGCTCGCCCACGTCTCTGGAAAAATGCGGAAGTTTTTCATCCGCATCCTTCCGGGAGACAAGGTGAAGCTCGAACTTAGCCCCTATGACCTGACGCGGGGCAGGATCACATACCGCTACAAATAGCCTCCGTCACCTGCCGCTTGACGGCTCAGCCGATTTCGCAGACCTCCTTGAACATGTTGGCGGCGTGCCCCGCCGCTTTCACTCCGTAGAAGGCCCTGAGCACCTTGCCGTCCGGACCGATTATGATGGTGGAGCGTGAGGGAAGCCCGACTTTCGTCACAAGAAGGTCCACCCCGCTCCAGGCTCCGTATTTGCGGCAGACCTCGCCGTCCGGATCGGAAAGCAGGGTGAACGGCAGTCCCTTATTCTCAGCCCATTTTTTCAGGGACTCGGGCTTGTCGGCGCTCACGCCCACGATGACGGTGTTTTTTCCGGTGAAATCCTTTATTGCGTCGCGAAACTCGGACGCTTCGGTGTTTCACCCGGGGGTGTTCGCCTTCGGAAAGAAGTACAGAACCACTTTTTTTCCGGTGAAGTCTTTGAGTGAGCGTTTTACGCCCTCCTGGTCGGATAAATTAAACTCCGGGGCCTTGTCGCCTTCTTTTAGCATGGCTGGCTCTCCTTACAGGTTCACTTCAAGCTTACCACCGCTTCCTTTATCCGCGATATACCCTTTTCAATCTCGTCCATCGAAAGCGCGTAGGAAAGCCGTATGTTCTCCGGCGCTCCGAACGGATCGCCCGGGACGACGGCGCACCGGGCCGCCTCCAGCAGAAACTTCGTGGCGCCGTAAGAGTCCTTGATTGCTCCACCGCTCCACGTCTTGCCGAACCATCCGGAAACGTTCGGGAACACGTAAAACGCCCCCATGGGATTCAGGCATTTCATACCGGGGATTTCGTTGAACGCGGCCACAAGCCTGTCGCGCCGCTCCCTGAACTCTTTGACCCACGCCGGAAGGTGCGTGAGCCCCTCGCGCAACGCCGCCAGCGCCCCGTACTGGGCGAAAGACACCGGGTTGGAGGTGGACTGCCCCTGGATGATGTTCATCCCGTTTATTATCTTTTCGTCCCCCAGCGCCCAGCCAAGCCGCCACCCGGTCATGGAAAAAGCCTTGGAAAGGCCGCTTACGATGATCGTCAAAGACTTCACCGAAGGGTCGTAAAATGGGAGCGAACGCAGCTTACCATCGCCGTAATAAATGTCCTTATATATCTCGTCCCAGACCACGAGTATCCCGTGTTTCACCGCAACGGCGCAAATGGCCTTAAGCGTCGCCTCGTCATAGACCGCGCCGGACGGGTTGGACGGGGAATTGACCACGATTGCCTTGGTCTTCGGCGTCACGAGCTTCTGGAGGTCTTCGGCGGCGAACAGGAAGCCGTTTTCCTCTTTTGTGTGAAGGAACACAGGTTTCCCGTCCGCCAACATCACCATGTCCGGATAAGACACCCAGTACGGCGTGGGAATTATCACCTCGTCACCCGGCGACAGGATGGTCATGAAAAGGTTGTAAAGCGTATGCTTGCCGCCGGAGGAGAATATGGTCTGCCCCCGCTTATACTCCAGCCCCTCGGTCTTTTTATAAAACTCCGTGAGCGCGTCGCGCAGTTCCGGTATGCCGGGGGTGTCGGTGTACTTCGTTTTGCCCGCGTTGAGCGCTTCTATGGCGGCTTTTTTTATGTATTCCGGGGTGTCAAAATCCGGTTCGCCCGCGCCAAAGCCGACTATGTCGAGCCCCTGGGCCTTCATTGCCTTGGCCTTTGCGGTTATTTCCAGGGTCGGCGACGGTTTTATCGCCGCAAGCCGTTTGGCAAGTTCCATTATTTACCTCGAATGCTAAATAAGTGATTTGAAGTCTTGGCGGTTCATTTCCCGCTGAACCGTCCCTTGAGCGCGTCCACCACAGGCGGCGGAACAAGCTTGCCCACGTCGCCGTTCAAAGAAGATATCTCCTTTATCATAGATGAGGAGATGAACGAATACTCCTCGGAAGGCATCATGAACACCGTCTCGATATCGTCCGCAAGCCGCCTGTTTAGCAGCGACATCTGCAGCTCGTAATCAAAGTCCGACACCGCGCGAAGCCCCTTTAATATCACCCTCGCCCCCTCGCCCCGGGCAAAGTCCACCAGAAGATTCCGCAAAGGCTTCACCTTTATGTTGCCGATCCCGGCGGTGGCCTGGAGGATGAAATCAACGCGTTCCTCCAGGGAGAAAAGCGGATTTTTACCCGGGTTGTGGGCGACGGCGACGATAAGCTCGCTGAAAATGGCCGTGCCCCGTTTCATAAGGTCGATATGGCCATAGGTCACCGGGTCGAACGTGCCCGGATAGACAGCGGTTATTCTGGACAATTTAACATCCTCAAAAATGGTGTCAGTGAATGCGGATAGACTACTTTATCGAAAGAAACGCCGCAAGTGGACAAATAAAAAAGGCCGGCCATGAAGGCCGGCCCCATAAAACTTGAAGCGCGATTAATACTTGAGGACAGTCCTGAAGGCGAGCCTTGTGGGATCGTCATTGGAATTGTCATAGTCGCGCTTTTCGTACTCAAGCGTGAACACAAGCTTGTCCAGGTGGTAGCGGGCGGCAAGCATGTACTGGGTCTCCTTGTCCTTCTCCGCGCCGGTCTTGGCGGTCTCTTCGGCCGCCTCATAGCAGGCCACCAGCTCAAGAGTCTTGGGGAGCAGGAAATATCCGGCGCGCAGGTACCACCCTTTCACCTCGTAGCCCGGCTTGAGGGTGTCCTTGTCGTCGGCCTTCAGCGAGGCGTACTCGCCGTCGATCCACAGACCGGCGTCATGCAGGTCCAGCTCGAAGCCGGCCGAATACATCTTGCGGTCCAGGTCCACCACGGTCTTGGAGTTGGAGTTTGTCACCGTCACCGCCGTGCCATCGGAGCCGACCGTGCCGCTGTAGGAATTGAGGTTGACCACGGCGTTGTCATGCTTGTTCATGCCGTAGCCAGCGTTCAATCGGAAGCCTTCGAAGGGCTTCACGATCAGGGCCGCAGTGTAGGCCGCGTCCAGCATGCCGTTGGACCAGATGGCCTTGGAGCCGGAAAGGGAGCCGCCAACGTCGCCGTTGTTGCCATAGCCGTTGGTGGCGGAAATTTTCAGGGTGGCGATCTCAGCGATGTTCTTCACGACAAACTCGATGCCGCGGTCGCGCGTGTTGTTCGAGCCTGCCAGGAACCCCGCCATCTGCTTGGAACCGGCGGCGAAAACGTCCAGGTTGACGATGTCCGCGCCGCTGACCACGCCCACTTCATATGACCCATAGGGGCGGAACTGGCCGATGTTGATATCGAAGTTCTTGCCAAGGGGGCGCACAGTCGCCCAACCTTCGACGAAAGCCACGTTGCTCGTGGTTCCAGTGCCCGAGCCGGATGAGCCGGCGCCGTCAAAAAGGACCGCGTAACCGAGGACGCCGTCGGCCATATTCCCCTTGGCGCCCAAGCGGGCCTGCTTTAGCTGGAATCCGAAGGACTTGTCCTTGCCCTTTTCCCCGCTGCTGTCCTTGGCGGTGTTAAAGGCGCTCTCATCGAGAATGCCCCACATCGTCGTGTAGCCGTACACATCGTTATTGTCGTTCACCTTGAAAGCCGAGGCTTTCACCGGGGTGAACGTGACAGCTGCCGCAAGGGCCATGGCCGCCACCACAAGTCTTCTCATCTTGCTCATAATTCTTTGCCTCATTTTGTTGTTGAACAGCGCAATGCTCTCGCTTTTTCCAAGGCTCCGCTCCTCTTTTCCCAAGCCATGAAAAGCCATTTGAGAATTGCCATTCATTATTTTTCCGTTAATTTTTCAAGTCAAGGAGTAAATTGAATTTAACGAATTATATTAATATCATAGACAATAGTGTATTTGATTATCCACTATTCTGGATTGACCGCCAAAGGTGATTTCCAAAGGTTTCAGTATGTTACAATGCGTGACATCTTGCGAGTTTTAAAACAAAATTTCAGGAAAAATTTGGAATAGTGATTAAATTAGGATATAATTAACTACAAACTAATTGTCAATAACAGCTAAAAACTTCCCTCCAAGGCAAATAGAATGGATGAAAAAGCGCTGAAAGCGCTGTTCCAGAAGTATTCGAGGAAGCGCATATCCATAGTCATGGACGCCCGGAATGATCGCAAACAGATCAAAGGTGTCCTTCGGGAAGACGGATTGGCGGATATCCTTGAATTCGACCATTGCGACGAGGCGTGGGAAAAGCTCAAGCTGGCAACCACCAGCGTTCTGGTTTTTTCGGTGGAGCGCGCCGAGGGGATGGAGTTTCTGCGCAGGCTTATAGACTCCACCAGATTCAAGACCGCCCCCATGGTGGTGTTCACGAACAAGGTCAAGGAGCATCCCAAACATTTCACCACCGCCGACGCCATAATCCAATGGGCTGAGACTCCGGTGAACGGATTCAAGGTGGAGCAGGCGCTCATTTCCCTGTTCCAGAGGGGGGTGGCGGGCAAAAGCAAGGTGCTCGACGAGTCCAAGTCGCTGGAGTATTACCAGCGGGGGGTGGACGCGCTGGAGGACGAGAGGTATGAGGAGGCGAAGGAGTTTTTCCGGCAGGCGATAAAAGAGAGCCCGGACTTCTTCGAGGCGTACGTGAAAATGGCCGAGACACTTATCGCCCTTGGAGATTACGAGGCGGCCTTGCGGGTGATCTCAAAAGCCGAGACTTTGATGCCAGACCATCCAAAGACCCTTTATCTCAAGGCGATGATAGCGTGTGAAACGCTTCCGAAGGAAAAGGCGTTAAAGGTGCTGGAGCTGGCCGTCAGTAAAAAACAGACCGATTTGATGTTCGTGATAGACATCGGCAACCTGGCGCTGAAAAAGGGGTGGGTGGACGAGTCGCTGACATTCTTTGAGACCGCCCAGAACATAGACCCGGAGCTTATCCACGTCTATAACCGGATGGGCATAGCCCAGTCCCGCGCCGGAAGGTATGACAAGGCGCTGGAAATGTACGAGCGAGCGCTGAACATAGACGAGGCGGACGCAGGGGTCCACTTTAACATCGGCATGATGTGGAACAGGAAAGGGGAGGGCAAAAAGGCGCTGGACAGCTTCAAGAAAGCCGCCCAGATAGACCCGCACATGCAGGAGTCCCGGGACATGATCGCCAAGCTGGAGAGCGTCTAGCCGCTTTTGCGCCTGCGCCCCGCGTTGATAGTTGAAACGGCGAATATCCCTCCGAACACGAACAGCTCCACAATCATCGCCCACAGGCTGCCCATGGAAAATACATTCGCCCTGTCCGCCGCTGGTAGTATGGGGATGATGTGATATTCGCCGCTAAACGGCCATAGCGCCGGAACGCCGATCCCGTTGGCGGCGTACCCGTCCACCCCGAACAAGTCGGCCAGGACGTGGCTTCCAACCAGCGCAAATGTCAGCAGGCCGATCTTTGGCCAGCCGTCATGCTTTGCCAATTTCGCCCAAAGCCCGGCTAGCGACGCGGCGAAGAGCGCGAATCCTATCGAATGGGTGATCCCGTGGTGGCAGGCTCCGGTAAGCGTCAGGCCATTGCCGTCCCAGTGGACAAAATCGATGTCCGGCAGGCAGGCCGCCGCCACGCAGAATACCGCCAGCTTTAGTCCGTGTTTTGTGAACGCCGGCTTTTTCACGCCATACGCCGCGGCCATAATGGAAAGGCCGAGGAGCGAATGGCCGATGGGGGTTGGCATTGGGTGTTTATTAAACTTTGGAAAGTGAACGGACCGCTCCCCGGTCTGGCAGGGAGCGGCCGCGCCGCTAAACTATTTCGGGGCCGGGGGCGCCCAGCCTTTGGGCGTCCCCTCAATGTCCAGTATGATTTTTACCTCGTCATCCACCACAAGCCCACCGGTGTCCAGCAGCTTGTGGAAGTTTACACCGAAGTCCTTGCGGTTGATTTTGCCTTCCGCGTGAAAGCCCACCCGCGTCTCCCCCATCATCCCCTTGATTGGGCCGGACATCTCGCCGGTGAGGGTCACAGGTTTTGTGACGTTCTTGATGGTCAGGTCGCCGGTGACGGTGAGCTTGCCCCCGCCGATGGACACCTTTTTGGACTGGAACTTTATCTCAGGGTACATCTGCGCGTCGAAAAAGTCCGGGCTTTTCAGGTGCGCGTCCCGCTTTTCCTCGCGGGTGTTCACGCTGGCGGTTTCCACGGTGGCTTCCGCCTTTACCAGCCGGTTTTTTCCGTCCAGGTCTAAAGAGCCGCCAAACTTCATGAACTCCCCCTGCACGGAACTTATCACCATGTGCTTCACCGCAAAGCCTATGCGGGTGTGCGCCGTGTCCACGGTGAAAGTTTCGGCGTTTGCCAGGGACACAAGGGAAAAGAACAGCGCCGCGGAAAAGATTATCCTGCGAGTCATAGTCACCTCCAATTCGAAAGCTGTTGGCTGTTAAAGGCTTTTATGGACGCCGTCGCAAAACGGCGGGTTCTTGGTATGTTTGCACATGCATAGCGCCGATTTTTTCTTTTCCGCCACGTTGAATTTCATGGGAGCCATGCCAATGGCCTTGTGCGCCCCGTCGCAGAAAGGCTGCTTGGCGGAATGGCCGCAGGCGCACCACCAGTAGTCCCCCGGCTCAAGCTCCATGACCACCGGTTTTTTGTCCGCTATTTTAGGATCGCTCATTTTATTCTCCCCCGCAAATGAATGGCGTTGATTGTCTTTACATATTACATGACCGCAGTCAAATAGGCTTCCGTAATGATATCCCCCAATAATAGCGAGACGAGGGCTCCCAGCGCAAGGAAGGGGCCGAATGGAATCCGGTCTTTCCTCCCCTTGCCAAGGAAGATGATGGCTCCGACGCCGGTGACGGCGCCAGCCGCCGAGCCGAGGATTATGGTCAGCAACGCCAGTTTCCAGCCAAGGAAGGCGCCGATGGCCGCCATCAGTTTTATGTCGCCCCCCCCCATCCCGCCGGGGTATAAAGCGGCCACGGTGAAAAAGAGACCGCCGCCGACAAGCGCGCCGGCCAGCGACCCGGTGAGGCCGAGGGGAAGAAAGAAGGAAGCAGCAAGCCCCAAAACCAAACCTCCGACGCTAAGCTCGTCGGGTATTATCTGAAAATCAAGATCAATGAAAGTTATCGCGACAAGTCCCCACGCCATCGTCAGGTATAAAAGAGTGTGGATGTGCAATCCATAGCGTTGGACGACGGCCATGGTGAGAATGGCCGTGAAAAGCTCCACAAACATGTAGCGGGGGGGAATAATGGCGCCGCAGTCCCGGCAAAGCCCGCGCAGGACAAACCAGCTTATAACAGGTATATTGTCAAACCACCGCACAGGCGAGCCGCACTCCGGGCAACGGCTTGCGGGACGCACCACGGAAAGATTCATCGGCAGGCGGTATATCACCACGTTGAGAAAGCTCCCCACGCTGGCGCCGGCGATGAACACATACGCCCAAAAGAGCCACTCATTCACGTCACCGGTCATCTTCCGCCACCCGCCAGTTCTTTCCAGCCATTAAATACCACCCTGCGGGCAATTTCCATGGAGAAGCCGCGCCGGACAAGGTGGTCGAACACCTTGCGTCTGGCCGAACCGGCCTCCACCTTTTTCGCGATTGTCCTGAATTTTTTCATCGCCGCCTTTTGCGCCACCTGAAACTGGTCTTCCGGCCCGCCGAAAATACCGGCCACCACGGAGTTTACCAGATCGCCCGCAAAACCTTTGCGGGAAAGTTCGGCGGCAAGCTTCGCTGGGCCGATTTTCATCCGCTCCACCCGGGCGGAGGCGTATGCTTTGCAATATTTGGCGTCGTCCAGATAGCCGAGGTTCTGGAGCTTTTGGACTGTCGCGGCGATTTCGTCTTTTTCATAGCCTTTGCGTTCGAGCTTGGCATTTATTTCATGGACGCAATGGGCGCGGCGGCCAAGAAGCTTGAAAGCGAAAGTAATGCAGGATAGGGATGAAGGTTTGCCCCGCATAAAGTTCCATTAGAATAAGGGATACTTTCCACTCATGGAGGGGAGGGAAAGTTAATCTACAGAAATCTAATAAAAAGATGCATTAAGAAAATAAAATATAAAAAGGACCACACGGCCCTCTTTAACGAAGGCGCTTCGGTCCGCGCCGCTTTTTGGAGGCGCCCCGGGCGCGGAGGAGTGAGCCGTACAGATTTGATCTGCGTCCCATCTTGCGATACAGTCAATTCAACTTCTTTGACAAACATCGCCGAAAACCCATCCAACACAACTTCAATTTTATGCTGTGCCATGGTGCGCCTCCCCGGATGCTGATAGTGTCAAATGGTCATTTTTCCTCGGCCGCCGCCGCCACCCTGTGCCTTTCCAGAATCGGCAACCCGAGCTTTTCGCGCAGTTTGTTTTCCAGTTCCCCGGCGGTTTCCGGATAGTCGCGGAAGAATTTCTTCGAGTTCTCGCGTCCCTGCCCGATCCGCTCTTCATTATAAGAGAACCACGCGCCCGACTTCTGGACCATCCCGTGCAGCACGCCCAGGTCCACAAGGTCACCCTCGCGGGAAATCCCTTCGCCGAACACCATGTCCACCTCCGCTTCGCGGAACGGCGGGGCCACCTTGTTTTTCACCACTTTAACCTTCACCCGGTTGCCGATAGGTTCGTTCGCCTCCTTAATGGTGGCGATGCGGCGGATGTCTATCCGGACGGAGGCATAGAATTTCAATGCGTTGCCGCCTGTCGTTGTCTCCGGATTGCCGAACATTACACCGATTTTCTGGCGTATCTGGTTGATAAATATAAGGCAAGTCTTCGATTTGGATATTATGGCGGTCAACTTGCGCAAAGCCTGGCTCATCAGCCGCGCCTGGAGCCCCATCTGCGGGTCTCCCATTTCCCCTTCAAGCTCCGATTTGGGGACCAAGGCAGCCACCGAGTCTATGACGATAACGTCCACCGCGCCGGAACGGATGAGCGTTTCGGCGATTTCCAGCGCCTGTTCGCCAGTGTCCGGCTGTGAAATCAACAGGTTATCGATGTCCACTCCCACGTTACGGGCATATGTGGGGTCGAAAGCGTGCTCTGCGTCTATAAAAGCGGCGTTGCCGCCGTTGCGTTGGGCCTCGGCGATGACATGCAGGGTCAACGTGGTCTTGCCCGAAGATTCCGGGCCATAAATCTCCACCACCCGCCCACGGGGGAGGCCTCCGATGCCGAGGGCGTAATCCACGGAGAGCGAGCCGGTGGAAATGGCCTCAATCGGCTCGGAATGGCCGTCACCCAGGCGCATCACGGCGCCTTTGCCGAACTGTTTTTCGATTTGGGACAGGGCGTTTTGCAGAGCTTTTTGTTTTTCCCCGGATTCCTTGGCCATTGTTTTAATCCTTATCGTAAGGTTTCAATCATGGGCTCATTATACCCATGCGGAGTCAAATGTAAACGAAAAAAATACGAAAATGCAAAATTTCTTTTTTTGCGGTTAAAAACTAAGCCTTGGCGGGGGTGACATTGCTGGAAACGGTTTATCGCTCGTCCTTTATGCGTAACACAAGGGATCCGGGGTGACCGCCCTTGCGGGCTACAACACCCCGGACTAAGGCGGCATGTCCAAAACCGAGGGCGAAAATCGGGATAACTCACTTATCTCAATTTTCCACCTGATGGAATTTTATTCCACAAGAATCATGCCACGAGACGCGGGCGCGGACAAGGGCGCGACTCTTACCAGTTGTGGATTATAAGCTCCCGTCGGGCCGCCGCCAGGCCTTTGTACGATCCTACGGTATAGTTGATCGGCACGGATTTCATCGCCAGCCCCTCGAAGGCCGTCCGCATCTCCGGCATATCGCTCACGCTGATCACGCATTTCCCCTGTATCCTTTTTGCCGAGTCCGCCAGCGCCCGGTAATCATCAAGTGTCAGGTTCATCCCGTAAAAACCCTTGTCCACCTTATAGTACGGCGGGTCCATATAGAAAAGTGTGTGCGGCCGGTCATATTTCTCCACGCACGTTTTCCAGTCAAGGTTTTCGACCGTGCCCCTGGCCAGCCGCAAATGAGCCTGGCTAAGTTCCTCCTCGATCCGCAACAGATTGAGTTTTGACGGTGAGGTGGTTGAATAGCCGAAATTCTGTTTCCCCACCTTCCCGCCGAAGCTGGTCTTCTGCAGATAGTAAAACCGCGCTGCCCGTTGGATGTCCGTCAGTGTCTCCGGCTTCGACATTTTGAGCCAGTCATACATCGTCCGGCTCACCAGCGCCCATTTGAACTGCTTGCAGAATTCCTCCAGATGGTGCTGCACCACGCGATACAGGTTGACGAGTTCCTTGT
This sequence comes from Nitrospinota bacterium, assembly GCA_016235255.1. Taxonomy (NCBI): domain Bacteria; kingdom Pseudomonadati; phylum Nitrospinota; species Nitrospinota bacterium. The sequence continues at coordinate 17,373 of JACRLM010000074.1, forward strand.
TGATATCGTTGAGCACCTCCACCTTCGCAGGCTCTTTTAAAAAGAAAAGCGCGCCAGCCCCAGCGAAAACTTCTACATAGCATTTATGGTTGGGATAGATTGGGAGGATGCGATTAGCGAGGCGGGCTTTGCCGCCCACCCACGCGAAAAACGGTTTTGCCATGATAACGGGCTCCGATTCAGGGGGTTGATATGGTAGGCTTATATCGCTTTTGTCTGCCTGATCCGTGGTGTCCGTTATCACGGGTTGGGTTGCCTGTGGCCGCGTTACCGCGCGGTCACAGGCGCTTTTACGACCATAGTTTGTGTGTGTCCACCTCCGGGATGTCCGGACGGAATTTCAGCCCCGTCCGGTGTTCGATCCCGGCCAAGGTACATATATATGACTCCAGCGGCTTGAACCGGCTCCGGTTGGGGATCACCAGCGCCAGGGTTTCGTTCTGGCCGGGGGCATATATCACTTTGAAAAACGCGAACGGCACAGCCACCCGGCTTTTGCCGATGTGCTTTGGCCGATGCCCATAAATTGGCCCGGTTATCACATAAAGTTCGCTCCGGCTGGCCGCCCACCCCCGCACAGTTCCTTCCAGTTCCGCCCACAATTTGCGGTTGAGGTTCGGGCGTTGAGGAGCCATGTTGCTCATGTAGAAGCTTTCCACCATTGCCTTTTTGCTCCAGTGAAAATCAGCGGAGGGGGCCTGGTGCCCGCGATCATACCGGCTCCGCGTGTAATCGGCCGGCGTCGCCCGTCTCCCCGGCGCAAGGTCCGGATCGGTGATGAATGTGTTGGTGCGCGGGTATCTGTCCGACATGATGTGCTCCGCCGTCAAATGCTCCGCCACCCAGTCCGGCGTTTTGCGATCCGGATTGTGCATGGCGAAATAGCCCGTCCGGCAAAGCGCGTCGCCGTTCTTGCTCGGTGTCACCACCGCCAGGTGTTCGGCGCAGTCCTCAAAAGCGTCCGCGTTGGCCATCACCGGGGCAAGCGTCCACATCACGGCGGATGCGGTGAACGCCACGATTAACAGATTGGCTTTGTCGCTCACGCTCCGTGTGTCCAGCGCGTGGCGCAACGTGCCCGCCGCGAAAAATCCAGCCACCGTTTCCAGATAAGCCGGAAGCGCCCCGGACAATAGATCGGTTGTTCCCACCGTTCCGTTTATCCACGGCAGCAACTGACTGTTGAGAAACGCCGCTGTGGTGACGCAGATGCCAGCGGCGGCGGTGATATAGGTTTTGTACCCGGCGGCCCACCCGCGGAGTTCGAAGATGAACTTGGCCACTTTTATAATATTCATAGCCTGAAAAGTCTCCTCACAAAGGTTGTGATTTTTTTGAGCGGAAGGACAAGTGCAGGGGTGCGGACGGTCTCCGGCCGCGTGTCCCTGCGCGTGTCATCGTCCCCCATTATTTTTTCTTCGTTGTGGCCGTGGCCGCTTCCCGCTTCCACTTCCCCCGGTTATTCGCCGCCACCAGGTAGTTGATGCCCATCACCGCCAACGGTTTCACCGTCGTCCAGGGTATCTCCGGCGGGAATATCCCGGCGGTCATCGCGGCGGTTTCCAATATCGCCAGCGACGCGCCCTGTTTGTCCTGGGAGGTGGTCTTTTCGTCCGAAAGCTTTTCCACGTTGCCGATCACCTCGGGAATCAGCGGCAGTAAGGCCGCCAGTATGGCCAATGCGTTCATGTCGTTTTTCCTTTCTGGAATAATAATATGGTCTTTTCCTTCGTCCTTAAAATAAAGCCGTCGCCACCACCTCGTTGCTCTTCAACCCATATGCGGACACATAAAATCGGTGTTCGCCGATTTCCGCGAGTGGCTGATAAGAATATGAGCCGGTGGTGTTTGTCATATTGACTATCCCCAGCAGGAAGAAGTCCGTCGCCGACGGGGGCTGCACCCATATCTCCACCGGCGCGTTTGCCCCCGCCACCAGCGCGGGATAGAACCATGTCAGCTCGATGGACGTGGTGAACGTGGTCGCCACGCCGGCATCCGTCACCGTCAACGTGGGGGCCGTGGCCGACAGTGTGATGGCGGTGGCCGATGATGTCCCCCCGCCGCCGGTGATATTCTGGGAGTCGCTGATGGGCGCGTTGGTGTGGCTGGAATTGTCCACCACCGGTCCGCAGGCGTGGATAATCAGGGCGGCGGCAATGGCGCAAAAGCCCGGCCCGATCATCGTAGTGGTGAACCTTGTCAGTTTTTTCATTTTACTTTTCCCTCCTGTTTTTTGACCCCATCCTTGCTCGTTTCCTCGCTGCTGGATGGAATGTCCTGCCCCAGCGCCCCGCTGGCCCGCATCGTGAATGCGCAGCCGGTCACCATCCCGGCGGTGATCCAGATGGACGCGATCAACGCCGCCATCAGCACGGCTCCGACAATTTTCTTAACCATTAGCCTTTTCTCCTATGCCGTTTTCAGTTTGTATTCCCAACGTCAGCCCGGCGAGAGCCGCCAGCGCGGATTTGTATTTTGTGATCCCGTTCAGCCCGCCGTTGACAAGCCGCCGTTGCCTTTCCGGAGTGAGCGCTGTAAATACTCCCCGCCGACGCAGATACACCACAAGGATTTCGGCGGCGGTGGACGGGTCCAGCGCCAGGCCGGGGTTGCCCACAAGGTCAACGCCGAGCCGCGCGCCGAAATCCTGATAGTTAGCGTGCCCGGTGATCTGGATGAACCCTCGGCCACGGTATTTATATCCATCGCCGGGCGCCGTGTTCCCAAGGTCTTTTCGTCCGTCGTACTTATTAAAATATGCCGGCGCTCCCATCTCTGTAATCGGGAGGAACACGGGGACTTCCGTGGCGATGGTGGCCAGCGCTATGCAGGTTGATTTTTCTCCGTCACAGCCATGCTTCACCAGCGCGGCGCATATCGCCGGCCAGTTTTTCTCCACATTGGCAAGCGGGACTTTCAGCGATCCTGCGATAAGTTCCGCTGTCAGCGCCTCGGCGAATGTTTTTTTTCCATCAGAATTTAAACCTAAATACTTCCCCGTAGTATTTGCACCGCCCTTCCATGAAATCGGACGGATAGGTCAGCTGCGCGGGTTTGTCGCTCGGGTCAATCCCCGCCGCCTGATCCCCCAGGCTTTGGTATTGCGAACAGATCACCGATGTGATGCCCGGATCGTCCACCATGACCGCCGGGATTTTTAAACGCTCTTTCCACCAGATTTTATTGATTGTGGAATAGCCATATTCTTTTCCGAGAAGGTCGAGCATGGCCGTGACGTATTTGTCACCATTAAATTGCGGCGTGAACGCTGCGCCGATCCTGTGGACGGAAATATATTTGTATCCCTCGTGGGCCATCAGCGACAGTGGCCGAAGTGTTGCCCCTTGTGAGATCGCCTCAAACTCCATCACACGGCCGTGCGTCACCCACACTCCGGCGATGTGGGAGTATGGCGAATCGGTGATCGCCTCAATCCTGCGGGACACCAGGTTCACCCCGGCGCACAAAAGCTTGTCGCCGGTCTGCAGTTGATCCCGGATGTCCGCGTACTTTTGGATTTTCATTTTAGCGCCCAAGCTCCTCTTGTATTTTCTTGCGCCCTTTCGATGGCGCGGGCCACGGCTTAGCGCGCTCGGCCTCCACCGCTTCTGGCGTTGTTGCCGCCTCGATCCTCGCCGCGCGTGTGTTGCTCTCCGCCAGCACCGGGGTGGAGTTTTCCAAATGTTTCAGCGCGTAGGGGAGGTCCCGCTTGAGCGCCTGGGGGACTCCCATGATTGGTGTCCATTTTGTTTTGAACGCGCCGATGGCGCTTTTTGTGGCGGAGGAATTAGGGTCGGTGGCGATGGCGTCCATCACCCCCTGCATGTCCGCAAGCATCTCGCCGAGCACGCCGTAGAGCGTGGTCACCGCGTCCCACGTGGGGTGGATGTCCTCCCTGCCGATGATCCCCGCCACCGCCGTTTCGCGTTCGCGTTGCGCCGCCGCCTTCAGCAGCGGGAGCAATTCCGCGTCCGGCTTCCGGCGGATCGCGGCGGACGCAAAATCATATTTGTAGTGGTCCAGCGCCTCCGTGATCGCGGCGGGGTTCACATTCACCACCGTCACGTCCACCGAGTCAGTGGAATATTTTCCCTCACCGACAGAAAGAATTTCGCCAGTCGATGCGTCCACGCGTCCTTGCGCGGCGTATGCGCTGGACGTGGAAAGAATAATTAAAAGGGCCATTGTTGTTTTCATCGCGTCTCCTAAAGATTGTCGACCCACCCGATGACATACAGATAGAGATTGTCCGTGCCGGAGGCTCTCTTGTAATAATGCTGGCCGGAGGTGTTCAGCGGGATTTGAATCACTCCGAAATACGAGATGATGCTTTGAATAAAAGTGTCCGTGGCGCCGTCAAGGGAAAACGTGAAATAGCCGGTGGACGTGGCGCCGCCGGTCTGGAATTGTACAGTTATCAGCCGCGAGGTGGGTGGCGCGATGGGCGTCAGCAGTGTGTATGTGGTCGCCGTCCCGGCGGACAAATATACGCCGGTATTGAACGCGTGGGTGGTACGAACCGTATTGTCAGTCTGCAGTGTACGCCAGAAATTGGACGAAGCGTCGTTGTAAATCGCCCCAACGCGTCGTTTGTACGTATAGCCGGATGGCATCGCGGGCGCGGTGGAGGACGTGGACAGGAGCGAGGCCACAGTGCCGTCCGCTTTCCCGATGATCCAGATGTAATACCATGTGGATGCCGCTTCGCTTCCCGTGTCCCTCCCGTTCGCGCCGGCGGCGGTGATGTCCGCAGTGACGGCGACTGAATGATAATTTTTGTAATACGTCCCGTCGTCCAGTGTGATTTCGGACGCGGAAATGCCCATCTGGTAGGAGGGATTTGTGGTGTTGTTGGCTATCAACAGCCCCGAATATCCCCCGCCCACAGTGTTCCCCAGCGTCGCAGAGCGCGGCGTCACCATGCTCACCGACACGCTTGTTATCGGGTCCGACAGCGTGGCGGGTGTGGCGTTGTCGGTGTATTGGACGATATTCCCCAGGGTCACCGTGGTCACTCCGCCGACCGTGGATGTCCCAGTCACCACACCGATCGCCTGGACGGACTGTGTCACCCACGCTTTCCGCCCGGTCTCAAAATACGCCGCCAGTGATGAGTTCACCGAGAGCTGCGTGGTGGAAACGTAAGTCACCGTGGAGGTGACGGATTGCCACGGTGTGGCCGTTGCCGTCGCCTTCAGTGTCCCGTCCGGATTCGCGAAGGAGGAATTGAAGTCAGCGAGCTTTTTGAACGAGTCCTCGATCTTTGGCCCCCAGCTTCCTTCCCCGGTCTTCGGCAACGTGAGTTTGGGGGTGGAGCCGTAATCGTAAGCCCCGGCAAGGGACCCCGCCGCCAGTGCGGCGATGATAAACGTTAGAATCCTTTTCATGTTTGTGCTCTCCTTAGCTCGCTGGAAGTGTCGGTTGCTCTTTTAGCGTCAGAGCGAAATCGTTTAAGTTGTTCGCCGGGCGCGTCAGGCCGGAATATTTAAGCGTCCCGTATAGCGTTGTCCACGGCGAGTTGACTTCGTCATCTGGATGAAATGCCACAAAGCACGGCGTGGTCTCGCCCAAAATCATGAACATGTGTGACAGGCTCCACATCTCCGCCGTGGGGTAGCCTTTGACATTCGCGGACATCTCGACGTACCTCACGCCCGGCCGCGTGGTCTTAATCCCCCCGCCCGTGGTGCGTTCGGCCTGTGTCGTGTCCACCGGGGTGTGGCTCCAGCCGTCGGTGATATTGCGCGCCAGCTCCACCACGGAGCACAGCCCTACTATGCCGATGGAGATGTACCCGTCGCCCAGTGGATCGTTGATCTGTATCTGCCAGTACTCATATGCCTGTACTTCCGCGAAAAACAGGATGAACACCGGGCGCCACCAGCGGGATGTGGAGGGGCTGATATATCCCCCCATCGCATTATCGCCGAAAAGCCCGGCTCCGAAGCTGCCAGCCGGGGGATACGCGGGGATTTCGCCTGTGTCATACTTTGCGTTTGTCCAATCCGCCGCCACGTCGTTCCCCCACGCGCGGATAGTGGCGTTCACCGAGTAGCCGATGCCGCGCATCGGTTCACCGCCACACACGGCCAGCGCGGCCACGGACGGCACGCCGTTAAGCCGGATATTCAGCGTCATCGTGGTCCCGGCCACTTTGCAAAGTTTTGTCCGCGCCGGATTTTTTAGGTTGGCCGCATCATAGCCGGAGAGCGGAGCCGGGGCGCACGTTGCGCTCACAGCCTGCAGGGTGTGGTTCGTCGGCAATATCCGCGTTCGTTTCAGCGTGGCGATAGTCATACTATCCCCGGCCCCCCAAGGTCCGTCCACAGCGCAATCTTCACGCCGCCCACGGTGTTAGGGTCCTCTTCGATCTCGATGATCCGGTGGTATTGCGGCGGGATACCCGGCAGGTTTTTGTCCCCGGCCGGCATCTTCACCGTCTGCCCGATGTTGGCGGAACAAAAGCGGAAATCCGATATCGTCCCGATCTGCGCGTGTTCGTGGCAAAGCAAGGTTAGCCGCGCCGTTGCCAGGCTGGTTGCGTCCGTCACGTTGGTGATCCCCGCGTCCACGCCGGAGCCGTCCTGCGCCGTCGGCCACCACGGATCGGATGTGAGAACGTTCGCGGTCTTCGTCACACTGGACGCGCCGGCGTTATATTTCACGGTCTGCTTGCGGAATACGGGGGTGATAAGTTTCATCCCCGGCCACGCAAACACGTCGTTCGGATCGCTCAAATCGTAATCGGCGGCGGGGGTCCCGGTAAGGTCGGCGAACTGTTCGATCACAAAAAGCCCCGTGCGGTCAAACCCGTACCATGAATGCGTGTCCGCCAGCAGCGCGTCCAGCACGCTCCATATATCTCCGTCGCTGTAAGAGCCGGTGACGGTGAAAGCGCCCGGTTTTCCGCTTGCGGTCCATGCGTTCCATTTTGCTGTGTCATAGCCCGCCGGATATGCCACCCCGGCGGCCGTTAAGGCATTTTTTACCAGCGTGCCCAGGTTTGCGGCGGTGTATGAGTATGCGGCAAGCCGCGCCGCTTCCGCCTCTTCCACCGCCGCGTCGGTGATGTTCAGGGTCAGTGTTTTCGCGTCGGAAAAATCCGCGTCCTGCACGCGCGCCGTCAAAAATTGCACCGCGTCCTCCGGCGCCAGGCGAGGGTATGTGATCCATCCATTCAGTTTTTTCCCGCGCAGGGTCACGGTGTGGTCGCCGATTGCGGCGTCAAACTCACCCGCGTCGGCGATCTTGATCGAGCCGAGCGTCACCACCACCCGCCCGGAATATATGTCGCGGATGGAGCGCTTTATCGTGGGGAATCCCCCTTCGGCGATCAGGTCCGCGTGATACGGCTCCGATGCTCCGGCGGCGAACCCAATGGGAAAGTGTGCGCCGTCGGACGAAAAATACATCCCCACTTCCGGCATCTGGAAAACGAATATGGGCCGGGCGGAAACGCTGGCGGCGGCGGCGAGCCAGTTCGCGGTCGGCATTTACGCGGGCCTCCTGTAGATGCCTTTGTCCGAGATGACCCGCGCCCCGCGTTCGCTTTCGCGTTGTATTGTTTTCATCACCGCGTCGGCGATCTCTTGCGCGCTCTGCCCCGGAGCCGCGTTGATAGTGAAACTCAACGTCTGGCTTGAATTCACCGTCTGGCTGTTTTGTGCCGGGTTACCGGAGGCTGTGGGGAGATAGCCGGTTTTCATCGCGCCCCACACGCCGGAAGAGACCGCGTTGCGCCACGTCGCGGCGTCATTTGCGGTGAGCACCGATTCGCCATAGTGCAGGTTGTACGGTTTGTCATCGGCGGGGACAAACCATTCCCCGCTGGCGGCGGAAGCCACCGGCGGCGAATACGTGATTGCGACGCCAACGCCGGACGGAAGCGCCGCCAAGGCGGAGTTCAGGGCGGACACTTTGCCGGTGGTGATGTCCGCCTGGCTTGCCGTGGCGCCAAGGCTTGTGGTATAGCCGTCAAACTGTTTGCTCGCCGCGTCCGCCTGCTTGCCGGAGGTCTCCGTGGCCGCGCCCGTGTCCGTGGCGGCGGTGGTTGCGTCAGTGGCCGCCGCTCCGGTGGCGCCGCTGATATTCGCCAGGACGTTCTCGTAATTTTTCGCCGATTCGTTCAGCGCGGCGTATTGCGTCTGCAACTCGGTGATCTTGTCGATCCCCAGGTTGGGGTCCTGCAGTTGGTCCTGTATATCTTTTTGCTGGGCCTGGATGTCCGTCAACGCAGACCACGCCTGGCTTGCCGTCTGCACCTGTTCGGCGGAGAACATGGTGTTGTTGTTTAAAATGTCCTGCGCCAGCGTCAGCCCGTTGGACGCTTCTGTCAGCCCGCTCATGCGGGAGTCCACCACCGCCAGGGAATTTATCAGCGTGTCGAACGCGCTGATGGCGCTGTTGACGTTCACCGTGTCCTGGTTTAACGCCGTGGCCAGGCTCACCGCGTCCGTCGCCGCCTGGGCGGAGGCTTGCCCCGTCAGCCCTATTTCGATGGCAAGATCGGCGGACTGCGCGGCCAGCGCCGCCATCTGCGCGCGCCCTTCCTCCGTGGCCGGATTGAGCTCCGTGGCCAGGGACGCGGCTGATTGCAACGCGGCGCTTGTCCACTCGCTCCCCGCCTGTCCGGCGCCGGTCATCGCCTCGGCGAAATCGAGCGTCGTTGTTATCGTGTCCCCGAGGGCCTTGTTGGCCTGATCGGAAGCGAGGCCGTAATCCTGCACGGCCGTCCCGGCCGCGTAATAGCTGTCGGACACGGTCTGCCATTGCGCGTCGAGATGATCCGTAAGCCCGGTGGTTTGTATTATCCGGTCGTTGATATCATCGAACGACTGGAGCACAAACGCGGCGCCTTCTTTGTTGCCTGACTGCGATTGCGAGGAGAACAGCCCGCCGATCTGCGCCAGCCCGGCGGAGCCTTGTGATTCCAGCGCGGATGTGCCGTAAACGGTCTGCGGGGCGTTGTCCACGCCGCCGCCGAATCCGGGCCCTGATAAATATCCAATCACTCCGCCAAGAACCGCTCCGGCGATGGTCCCCACTACCGGCACCACAGAACCCACCGCAGCCCCGGCGGCGGCTCCGCCGAGCATCGATGATCCTTGAGTTATATCTTGATTCGCGCCCATCTGCCCGGCCAGATATTGCCCGGCATACGATCCCGCCGCGCCCACCCCCGCATAGCCAGCGGCGGAGCCGTAAATGCTGGCGTCCCCGCCCACACCGATGAGCCCTTGGAACGTGTCGGCCCCACCGGCGGCGTCACCGAACAGCGTGGTGGACAGACCGGAGAATGATGTGGGAATGACCGTGGTGGTGGAGCCATTGGCGGACGATGATCCGCCGCTTATCGCGGATGTGATGGAGCCCAGAGCGCCGCCGCCGGCGCTTGTAAATCCGAGGCTCGCGGCGATGTTGAGTGTGATGGCGTTGGCCGCCATTTCCGCCGCGATATTTTTGAACACATCCAGCAGGCTTTGCAGGTCCAGTTTTCCGCTCTCAATCGCGGACTTGATGTTGTCCCGGATATTCGTCCACGCGGTCTCGTTGAGTTTCTGGATCGAGGCGGCGTTAAGCTCAAACGATTTCCAGAAATCATCCTGTTTTTTCTGCGCGGCGGCGACAGCCTCTTCCACCGTCTTCATCCCGGATTTATAGGTGTCCGCCCCTTTTTTGATGATGAGTTCCTGCTTCGCGGCGGAATCCTCGGCCAGCGCGATCCGCGCCTCGTCGGAAAGGGCCGCGTCTTTCAGCTTTTCCGCCAGCGCCGCCACTTCCTTGTCCAGCTCGTAGGATATCCGGGCGTCCACATATGCCTTGTACGCCTCCGAATAGTTTTTTACATCCTCCAGCCGCAGGGTGTTGGCCTCCGCGTCCTTTTTCAGTTTTTCCGCCTGCAGGTTCAGGTCGTATTGCGCCGCGTCCAGCGCCAGCGTCTTCGTTTCCATCGCGGACGCTTCCACCACTTTCGCGGACGCGGCGGCCAGTTCATTTTTCTTGTTTGTGTATTCAGTGTCGATCAGCGCTTTGGCGGTGGCGTTCCCTTTGTATTTGTCCATATCCCGCTGGTATTCCGTCTCCAGCTTTTTGAAAGGATCCGTTTCGGCGGCGAGCGTCAAATCCGTGATGATGCCCTTTATCTTTTTCGCCGCGTCCGCATATGCCTCCGCCTTTAGCTGGGCGCTGGCTCCGGCCGTTTCCAGATTTTTTTTAAGCTCCAGGTTTATTTTTTCAAACTCGGAGGCGAGGGATGATTGAAGTGATTGATCCAGAGCTTTTTGAGCGGGGAGAAGTTTTGATCTCCAGTCGTATTCCTGTTTGAGCGCCGCCACGTTTTTTAGCGCCGCCTGCGCGGCGGTTTCTTTTACGGCGGCGGCTTTTTCTTCCGAAACGATTCCTAGCTGAACCAAAGACGCAAGGCTTTTATGGACGGCGCCTTCCTCGGCCATCGCCTGGACTTTTTCACGGATTTTTTTCGTGTTTGTCGCCTTGGCAATCGCAAGATTTTCCTCGGCCACGCGGGCGGTTTCCGTCGCGTTAAACCACTCATTTATTGCATAGATCGCGGCGCCCACCACCACTGGCAATAACACTATCTCGGCAATACAGGCCGCCACGGCGGCGGAGGTGACTGTTGTGGCCGTTCCAGCGGCGGTTACAGCCGCGCCATAGCCATACATGCTTGCCGCCGCCGCTTCAGCGGCGGTCATCCCGCGCATGGAGATCACAAGATCGGATACGTACCCCGCGGCCTTGGCCACGGAGGGGCCAAACTTGAGGACGGCTCCGGTCGCCACGCCGACGCCGATGGCCAGCGCCGCGCCTTGGGTCACCGCCGCGCGTTCGCCGCTGTCCAATTCGTTGAACGCGTCCAGCGCGGACTTTACTGCGGTGACCGTGCCCTTAAAACTGGTCTGCAACCCTTCGCCGATATTGGTGGCGGCCACCTTGGCGGAGGCGGCCATTTTGTCGAACATCTCTTTGGCCGATGCGTCCACCTCCTTGTTAGCCTTGGCCACCTCCCCGGCGCTGTCTTTCACTTTGGCCAGCGCGGCGGCATACTCCTGCGCGCCATTTCTGGACAGGACCATCGCCATGTTCACGGCGTTTTGATCGGTCAATAGCCGTTGCAGGCCGGTCTGCGTGCCGCCTGTGGCGTTCATCACCGCCTGCAATACTTTGGCGAGCCCCTCATTTTCTATGGCGGATTGGGCGCTGTCATATCCAAGATTTTGATATACCGTGGAAAGTTCACCGCCGCCGCGTGTGAGAGAATCAATCAGGCTCCGCACCCCTATGAGGGCCTTTTGCGTATTACCAAGCGTTTGAGAGCCAACAGAAACCGCCGCGAACATTTCGGCGGTGGACACGCCGGCGTTGTGCATTTCAGTGGCCATCACCCCCAATGACCTGCCCAGGTCCCCCACGGACAGCTTCCCCTCGCGGACGGAGGCAAACAGCTGATCGGAAACATCCGTGGCTTTAGACGCCGGGATGCCGTATGCGTTGAGGACCGTGGAAAGTGTGTCCACCGAGGTGACCATATCCAGCGCGCTTACACTGGACAGATCAGCCGCCGTTTTCAAATATCCCATCATGTCAGCCGCCCCCACGCCGGAACGGTTTGCGGCGTAGAATCCTGCAGTGAGTGCGTCAAGCGGTTGGCCGGTCTCGGTGGAGAGTTTCAGAATCCCGGACTTGAATTCGGATATCCGGGCTTTTGCATCGTCAGATAGAACGGCGACGGAGATCAGCTTCCTTTCGTAGTCCGCAAAGCCCATAGCGGCTGACTCGGCAAAGGATGCTAGTTGGCTGCCCGCGATAAATGCGGCGGTGGTATGCCCCATCTCCGACAATGTGGAGGTAAGGCTTTCCACGTTCGCGGAGAGGCGTTTTAGCGCGCTCTCCGCGCTGTCCGCGTCCGCCGTGACAGTCAGTTTCGTCGTCAGATCAGCCATTGCCCTCTCCGTCCTTACGCCGCTGTCGGGAAATTTCCATCGCCACCCTCGCTATCAGCACGATTTTTTCCAGCGTTCCCCCGCCGTCGTCTATCTCCCGGCTTGCCAGCGCCGCCTGCGCCGCTTCCAGCCGGAACGTCCCGCTGAACCGGTCCCACAGCAGCTCGCCGAACTTCGTCCATATCTCCCACGCCTCCATGTTTTCCACGCGGAGCCGGGGGCTGGACCACTCGCAGTTTTCGCATGCTTCCTCTTTCAGCCACTCGAAGAGTCGTTCGGCGCGGTCTGCGGGGATGGCTCCGAGGCTTCCGCCGGGGGCGGCGGAGTCTGCCCGGTGGATGTCAACGCATTCTTCGCAGGTGGGGCCGCGCCCGCCGAGGTGGTATTCGGCGAACCTTTTAAGTTTCCCAGCTCCGCCTCCGACTTTGTGCGGTTGTACGCAACGATATTGTTCACCGCGAAAATCATCAGCCTGCGGATGTTGTCATTCCGGTCCATCAGATGCACCAGCAGATCGGTGGAAAATTCCACCACCGCCTCCTGCGGCTGGGTGGCGAACCCGTCCATATAGTCCGTGTCGGCGATAAAGGAGAGATACAGCCGGGCGACGCCGTCATCTGATATGCGCCGATCCTGCGCGGCCTCCACATACGATGCGTATATTTTGTTTTCCGCGTTCGCCAGCGCAAGGTCCTGCGCCGCCTGGAGCAACAGGCGCTCGTTGAAGAGATCCTCGATCTCCGGCGCGGATTTTCCCGCAAGGTCTTTCCAGATTGAAACCGGCGCGGCCTCGCTCATCTTTTTCGCGGCGGCCAGGCGCTTCCTAAGTTCCCCCGGCGGCGGGAGGACCACGGTTATCACCACGTTGTCTGTCCACGGGATGTCCGCCTTTATCTCGCCGCGTTTGAACATCGCGATAACTTCCGCGCCGGTCAGCCGCTTATGCCCGTTCACTCCCATTTTCCCGCCCTCCGTATTTTATGGTTGCTGGTAATTTTAGAATCGCGCGATGCGCCACGCCTCGTTGATCACGTCGTTCCCGCTCGCGTCCACGCTGCGCCCAATGGCAAATTCCAGGTCGTGCTTCAGCGTTTTTCCGCTGGTGTCCAGTTTCGTTTTCAGCGAACACTTGTTCGCATAAAACACCAGGCCGTGGGCGTTGTCCGAAGTGGCAATCACGCAGATGACGCTGAACGTCACATCTTTCCCGGCGTTCACCACGCGGGTGTAGTCCGGCTGGTGGAATATGGTCTTGACCGTGATCTTGCCAGTTTTTTTGTCCACGTCCACGTCGCTAGGTCCGTCATAGCCGCTTTCGTCGGTGAACTGGGAAAGCCCCGTGTTCATCTCGAACGCGAAGTTGAGCGCATGGGCAGTCACGGCGTCCGTGGCGCCCGGCTCCAGCATCCGGATGGTCATGGATTTTCCCTGGGCCACGGTCTTGATCGTCGCCGGAAGCGCGGGCCAGTATGGTGTTATCTCCGTGCCAATGGCATGTGTTGCCACTCCCACGTTGGACCGCATGATGGTCACCTCCCCGGTGGTCTCGTTGACGGCGGTGACCAGATCATTTTTTTCCGCGCCGATATTGATCCTCATCCCCACCGCGAGGAACCCTTTGTGTTCCGGGGTGAACGACGCGCTGGCGCTGGCCACGCTTGTGTTGATCGCGGTGGCAAGCCGCGTGGCCTGCATCGTGGTCACATACCCGGCCTCGCCGCTGGCGGTCATTTTCGCCAGCTCTTTTCCGGGGACATCCAATTTGAAGCTGCCCACCGTGCAGCCGTCCGCGCGCATGGCCATCAGGTCCCGGTATGCGTGGCGCACCATCGTTTTGTACGCCGTGTCCAGCGGATATTGTTTGAGTTGTTTTATCGCCGTGCCGTTGCCCGGCGCGGCGGAAAGGGGCGGGTCCACCGTGACGGAGCTTGCGCCGGCCGCGCGGACGGACACGGCCTCCATCCCGATCATTATTATGTCCCCAAGCAACAGCCCGTGCGCCGCGCCCACGTTTAGCGTGGTTTTTGTGGACCCGGCCAGTGTGGTCACCCCGGCGGGGGTGAGGTACGGCGCGCCGAGCATGGCGCACTCGATCAGGTCGTCAAAGCTCGCCTTCGTCGCCGGGCCGGAGGCCAGCCCGATGAGTGATTCCGCCGTCCACTTCGCGGGATTGAGTTTTCCTTTAAAAGGGGAGTTGGCCACGCCGTCCGGCACGCTTTCCTTGTTTTCCAGGTCTGCCCGTTCCTGCAGGTCTATGGTGGTGGCGTCCAGCGCGTGTTCGATGGTGGCGTTGTTTATGTCCCCGCCGATTGCGTAGGCGGACTCGATCTGCGAGGCGAACGATTTGTAAGCGGAGGAGAGAGCGCGTGAGATTGTCATGTTAAGCTCCTGTCTGTTCCAGTGTTTCGATTTCCACCGACACTGCCGCGCCGAGAAACAGCGGCGAGTCGGCGATGATTTCAAACTCGGCAACCCTGATGGGGGCCGTCAAAGTCATTCCCAAAGTTTGGTTGTGCAGCGCGCCGCGGAAAGCGTCCAGCAGGTCCGCCATGCTTTCAGCGCGTTTCACTCCCCGGTCCGCGTCGGCGGTGAGGAGGAAAAACACAAACCGCATCCGGCGGGTGTCCGTGATCTGGTCCACATACTCCATGCTGTCCTGGTGCAGGCCGCCGAGGATCGCTGGGGCAAGCGCTGGCGGCTCTTTGCCGCTTTCCAGCTTCGCCAGTTCGCCGCCGTATGCGCGGATGGTCTTCACCCCGGCGGTGGTCTTCAACGGTTCCAGCGCCGCGATGATCGTTTGCAGAATGGCTTTTGCGCTCACGCCAGCGCCCCTCTCACATAGTCGCCCATAATTTTATTTATCACCGCGATGTCCTCATCGAGCACCACCAGGTATGGCCGCGCCGGGATTTTGGATTTATGCCCGCGTCCCGCGTCCCCGCCGAATTGGTGGATCGCCGAATACGGCAATGACGAGCCGATGTCCACCTTCCGCGATCCGGCCTTCACCGTCATGGACCGGCGCAACATCCCGCTCATCATCAGCATTTTTGTTTTTTTCTTCTTCGCCTTGTACGCGGCCGTGGATTCGGCCAGCGCCGGCCACTTGTTCGGGCGGCCCTCGCTTCCAAAGGTTTTCAGGGTGGCGCCGAGCTCGAACGCGCCGATGGCGCGCATGGCCGGAGTGAGGTCGCGCAGCTTCCCCGATGCGGCGGCAAGTTTGCCCGGCGCGTCCCCTGATATTTTTATCACCAGCATTTTTAAAATCCGTCCAAAGCGTCGCCGCCGGTGTTTCTCCGGCCGGGGATTATCACAGGGTTGGACGGGGCGGCGGTGTACACTTTCATCTCCACCCCGTCCAGCTTTAAAATCCCGGATGCGATCAGTTTCAGTTTGCCCAGCGCGTCGTCCCACGCCGCCTGCCAGTTTGCAAAGTCCAGCCCCTTGCGCTGGACAAGTTTCCCCACCGCCAGCGTGGCGGAGATGTCCCGCACGCTGGACGGGACGGGTGAAAGCGGGACGGCGTAAAATGCGCGGACATACGCGTCTATCGCCGCGTCGGCGGCAACAATCGCGGCGGTGATGATCGAATCGTCCACCGTCCCCGCGTCGTTGGCCGCAAGCGTGGAAAGCCACGTTGTGTCCAGTTTCGCTTTTACGTCCGTCACCGCGCAGTACATCGGCTATTTCCCCCCGCGTTTGAAAAAGCCGCCTTTGCCCTTTGCGGGAGCTTCGGCGGGCGCGGGACCATCACCGGAAATAACGCCCCCATCCAGCGGCGACGCGGATGGGGGCCCGGAGGCGGAGACAGCTTCGGACGAGGACGAAGCGTCTCCAGCGGAAACGATCGGCGATCCATCCGCGTCGCAGGGTGTGATGGCCACGCCCTGCTCGCGGAATTTCGCCAGGGTCACGTCCCGGTACAGGGCAGCCGGGTAAACGCAGTCCACCGGCTGCGGCGCGCCGTGGCGGGCGCCATAGCCAAGTGGGTATGAAAACTTTAAAAATCCGCTCATGGCGTTATGCGTCTCCTATCAGGCGCGGGCCTTGGCGATCAGGTGCGGCAGGCCGTAGCCCACATTGCCCCGATAGTCCACGCCGTATAGGTATTCCTTCCGCATGAACACGTTGTCGTCGTCCGGGGCTGTCAGCGAAACGAATTCCGGCGCTTGGCGGAGTTGGTAGATAAAGGGTTTGAGCGGGCGGTTGAGGCAGGCCACATACCACTCCGTGGGATGGTCCGCCAGTTCCGGAGCGAGAAGAAGGTTCGCGGAGTTTTTCCAAACGTTGCTTTGCGACCCGCCCGCCGTGGCGTCGCCGATGATCACGTCGGCGGTGAGGATTGACCGCGCCACCTTCTCCAACTGCGGCGGTATGATCAGCGTGTCCGGGATGATCCCCAACGGGTTTCCGGCGTCGTTGATATAGCTCATCATCGCCGCGCGGACCGCGCCGTAGTTATCGGCGGTCAACGCGGTGGCGGCAAACAGGTTTGAGAACGGGGTCTGTGCTCCGTTCGGGTGATCCGTGGCGAAAAACGGTTTCCCGTCGAAAGCCAAATTCGTTTCCCCGGCCTTGAGGATCGCGGCCAGGAGCTCCGCCGGGTGGAGTTTTGCCGCCCGCGCCAGGCTTTCAAGGAGAGGGGTGAAAAGCCCCAGGTTGTCGTCCAGGATGTTGTTTCGCGGAACGCCCAGGGTCAGTTCAAAATCTTTGTTCTTCAGGTAATAACCGGCGGCGGCGAGGCTCTTTATCACGCGCTCGCCGATCCACTCCCGCATATTCGGCATCATACCGATCCATGCGTATTCCTCCCCCGCCGTGGTGGACTTTACTTCCGTCCACAGTTTGGGGAGGTCGGATGTCACGCTGTCAAAGGCCCCCTGGAAAATGAGTTTAAATCCACGGTATAGCGTCTGCAGTGTGGCTCCGTTGACCACAAGCCCCAGCATAAGCGGAAGCGAGTCGAAGCCAGCCGGGGGAAGCGGCGAGCCGCCGTGGCACGTGCCGCACAGGGCGTAGATGGCGGCGGTGAAAAGCCCCATCACTATCAAAAGCAGGTTTTTCATTTTAGTTTCCTTGGTTGTGATTTCTTGGTTGTTGGTTACCGCGCCAGGTCCACCCACACTTCCGTGGCGGACACGTAGCCGGTGATCTTGCCCGCGCGCACGTGGCGCAGCTGGATGTTGTCGCTCTTGTCCGCGTTGGGGATGTTCGCGGCGGTTACCACCGCCAGTATCTGCGCTCCGTCCGTGGCGGTGAGAACGAATTCCCCGCCCGCACCAACGTTCACGGCGGAGCCGCCGCCGTAGCCGAGCGTTGTGCCTGCGGCGGTGAAGGCAAGCGCGCGCGTTCCGCCACGGCTTGTGGCGATGCGCTTTAACACAACGCCGGTGACGTTCACCGGCTGGGCCGCGATGCCGCGCCCCACAGTGGCGTCGTCCACCACGTAGGCGTCCTCGCCCACGTCCGCCTGGGTCATCGCCCCGGCGCCCGTCAGCTCGTGCACGTCCTCCCGGTATCCCTCCACGGTGATGGCGCCGTTGGTTCCACCGGTGTTGTCCGCCTCGATGCGCGCCACGCCAAGAAAGTGTTCCCCCGCCGTGTCCGTGGCCGGGGCGGCATAGCCGGTGGCCTTGGCGCTCACCAGCGCCCCTTCATATATTTTCGCGGCGGCGGCAACGGGCGCGGCGAAAAGATCGTCCCCTTTTCTGGTTATCTGTTTCCCTGATGTCAAAGCCATTTTCGTTTTCTCCAGTTTGCGTTATTTGTTTTTTTTCTTGCCCGCCTACGAAACCTTCGCCAGGTCTTCGGGTTTCAGCCCAAGCTGGTTTGCGATCAGCTTCACTTCGTCGGTCACCACGCCGGCGTTGGCGGCCACCTTTTTCCCGTCCGCTCCCGACGCGGCCAGCGGCACGATCACCTGGGCGTTGGCTATGTAGCCTCTAAATCCCTCCGGATTTTCCGCCGCGTAGCCAAGCGCCCACGCCTTCTGCGCGGGGGTAAGTTTCCCGGCTGCCAGCGCGTCGTTCACCAGCAGTTCCGCGCCGCGCTGTTTTTCGGCGGACTCCATCGCGGTGATCCGCGCCTGCATCGCGGACACATCAGCCGGGTTGTACGCGGGCGGGGCCAGGAGCTCCGTGAGCCTGGCGGTGGCGGCGGTGAAATCGTTCACCTGCAGTCTGGCCAGCAATCCGGCGCTGCCCGCGCTGTTCGCCTGGAGCTTCTCCACGGCGGCGATGGCGTCCGCCTCCGTTGCGGTCTCGGCCAGGCCGAGTTTCTTCAAAAGGTCTTTCATTTTGGGTTTCTCCTGTTGCGTTGAAAATTGAGTCTGGTTCGATAACGGCGGCATCGCCGGTATGTTCGGATTATTGGTCAACCCCAGGTTGACAAGCTTTGTGATTACGCCCCCATTCGCCATGAACACCGGGGAAAGAAACCTATATTTTTTGTCCCTGATAAGCGTGGCGGCGTCGTCGTTCCATTTGATCGTGGCAGTGAGCCCGGCGGGCGTGATTTTCGCCGTGTTCCACAGCACCCATCCCGCCGCGATCGCTTTTTGAGGATCATCACTTTTGATGCTGTTATGAAGGTAATCCACGCAAACGTCGCGACCGTCAGCGGACATGGCGGCAAGCATTCTCTCCACCGCAGGGGCGTCCACCAACTGCAACCCCGCCGTGTGCGGGTGCTCGCCGTAAGGGGCAAGCACGGTTTCCTGCAAAAGCCCGTCGGCGATCTCCGTTGAGACATTTAATAATAATGTAACCAGCATGTTCAGAAATTCCTCCCTGGATCGCTTACCGCGCCGAACCGGGCCAGCGCGGGGTTGGTGAATCCATCGGCGTACTTGATGTTTTTGTCCGGGCGGGTGATGGAATAGTTTTCATATTTGCTCACCGGCGCCACCGTGCAACGGCAGTTAAAGTGAAAGGGCGGCCAGTGGGTCTTCCAATAAGCGTCCCCGCGCGGCAACGTCACACCGGAGAGCGCGCCGCAGATCGGGCAGGTGTTCTCGTCCCCGGCGGTGTGGATCGTGTACGCCTCAAACACGTCCGCCACGTATTCCCCCTGGTATGCCATATGGCGCTGGGCTTCGTATGCGCTGGCGAGATTCGTGCGGAACACCGTTTCGGCGTGGGCGCGGTCTATAAAGTCCACGCCGGTCTGCTCCGCTTCCGCCAGCCAGCCTCGGAAGGTGAGCAACTCCGTTTTTTTATCGTTGAGGGCTTTTGTGAAAAGGTCCTTTAACCGCCGGATCGCTCCCACATCTTCGTTTTGCGCCACGGTGAATGCGCTCATCTTTTCCCGCGCGGTGAGCGCGTCGAAATCTTCCGCCGGCAACGAAAGCTTGTTTATCCACCAGGCGCGTGCCACATCCGGGGTGATCACTGATTTTGGGACGGACGAATGATCCAGCGCGTTGACCCATAATGAATTCGCGGTCACCGCTTTTGCCATTGCCCCCGCCGCTTCCGCCTTCGCCACCGCCTCGGCGGCCACGGCGGCGGTGAGGAACATCGCAAGCAGCGCTTTGTATATCCCGCTCCCCTCTATCTCGGCGGGTGTCATCGGGCGGATATCCTCGCCGTCCACGCGCCGCGCCACATCCGCATATAGCTCCGCGTATGCCTGCGGCGCCAGCCGCACTTCCGCGTCGTTGAATATTTCGTCCACGGCGGCCACGGTGGAGGCGCTGGCCGCCGCCAGGCTGTTCGCCCGCAGGCTGTTTGGTGTTTGCTGTGCGGCTTGTGCCGGATCACCCGGTTGCGGCGCCTGCGGCATGTCCGGCGCGGCGGCGCGGGGCGTCACTTCATAGCCGGTGATTTTCTGCACCACATCGGCGGGCACGTCGTAGCCAAGATTTTTTACTTTTTGCAGATTGTCAAGTTCCACGCCCACGTTGATCACTTCCTCGGAGCCCATCGCCCACGCGGGGTATTCATCCTGCGGGCCGTAGTTAAAATCAACCAGTGGTATCACCAGATCGCGCATGATGGTGGCTTCCAGCGCGCGGGCGTCCTCGTCCGTCACCATGTTCACGGTGTTCTCGTGCACCTGGGCCATCGCAAGCGAGGAGCTTGATTTCTGCTGGTCACCGGAAAGGGTCTGGCTTGTGATCCGCTTGCTTGCCAGCGATTCGGCCCAACTTATAAACGCGCTGTGCGGCGCTGTCCCCGTGATGGAGTTTGACAATATTTCGATCGCGGTGTCATCGCTGATCACCGCCGCCGCGTCCACACCCATCCCCTGCACGGCGGCTTTCAGCGCGTCCCTGTCCGCCTGGGGAGTGCTGGGCTTGTATTTGCCCACGCGCATCGGCACGGCGTAAAGATCAAGCAGAGTGAGCCAGTCCTTGATCCCTATCTGCGTGAACAGGTACAGCCAGGAGAGCGAGCGATACAGCCCGCTTTGCACGGCGTGATCCCATATCGCCAGCGGCGCGTGATAAATAAAGCGGGCGCGGTCCAGTTCCAGCCCCGTCGGGTTTTCCCGCGTCTGCCAGCGCGGGAAATCCAAAAGGGTCTGCGGCGATGTGATATCCATGTAGGCGAACCAGCGGAACGGTTTCACCGTGTCTATTTTTTCGATCACCACTTCGCTTCCGCGAAGGATCCAGAATATTTCCCCCAACGCGGCGCCGCAGCCTATCCCCTGCCACACGAGGGCTTTTAACGACGGCGTGAAATTTTCAATCGCTTTTATTTTTGCTTCCACGAATCCGGCGATTTCCCGCGCCTTCGCATCCGGCTCTTTGCCGTCCACCGCCGCCGGCGTGACGCTCCATTTAAGCCCGGTGGTGCGGCTCACGCGGTTCTGCATCTCCGCCATCGCGTGGTAGTATTTCTGTTCAAGCTCGGTGAAGATCACCCCCGCCGCGTGGCAGTCCCCAGCGTCCAGGGCGGACTTTAGCCGAGTGGCCTTTATCACCCCGATGCTGTTATGGCTGTAGTAAGGGACGACGGCCTGGGGCGTGTCCACCGGGGCTATCTTTTTTTTCTTTTTCGGTTTTGCGGCCACGGCGGTCATAGCGCCACTCCCGCAAGTTCGCCCGCGTTTTCCACCCGCACGGCGTTATAGCTGGCGCGGCGGGAGACGGTGGAGTATTCGGCGCGGCGGGATTTAAATCTGTCCAATATCCGCACGGCGGCCTCCAGTGCGTCCGGCCCGTCGTCATGCACGGTGGACGAGCCGAAATACACCAGCTGCTCGATCAGCGTTTCCTGGTCCGTCTGGTTGCGGGTGAAAAGCAGCTTCCCGCTTTCGATCAGCGGGGAGAGGCTTTCGATCCGCGCCTCTTTGTTGCTGTGGTTCTCGATCATACGGAGCGGCAGGCGCACCCCGCGTTCTTTTTCGATCTCCTCGTAATCGCGCTTTAAAAGTTTTTGAAATCCGTTGCTCTCAAAGCCCACGTCAATCGAGGCGTGCGGATACAGCGCGCGCAGGGCCTCGTAAATGTCAAACACGCCGTTGATGGAGGCGGAGAGGCTTTCCTTGCGGATGCGCGCCATGAGCACACGCGCCGTGGCGCCAGCCGATCCGACGGCCACGGTGGCCTTGTAGTCGTTCTTTTTTGTTTCGCCGATGGATGGGTCCGTGTAAATCGCGATGGCCTCTATCGCGGCGCCGTCTTCACGCGCCTCGCGGATCCATTCCTCGCGGAACGCCCCTTCGTCGTCTTTCGGATCGTTCATATATTCGGCGTTGAACGCCCGGCTTCCGATCTGCGTCCGGATGTCTATCAGGTAATCTAGTGTGAAGCGCGAGGGGAAAAGAGGTTCGCCCTCAATCGTGATGGCGCGGTAAATCCGCGTGACGTACAGGGGCGCTTCGGAGCCTTCCTGTTTCATCGTCATCAAGCGCGCCAGGGCGGACTTTTTGGAAAGCAATGTGCCGACGATCACCCCCGTCCACCCTTTCGGATTCATCGCGGGGATGACGACACGCAAAACCCAGTCCAGCGTTTTTTCAACCCGGCGGGGATTTTTCTGTTCCTCGTCGTTTTCTATGTCATCGCCGACAAACGCGTCCGGCCTGTGCGGGCCGTTGCGAAGGCCGCGCAAGCTCGCGCCTTTGCCCCGCGCCACGATCATCACCCCCTGCCGCGTGACGATTTCGGAAGCCTCCCAACTGCCGTCCTGGTAAAACTCGCCGAAATCGTTTTTCAGCCGCTCGTTGTTTTTCAGTTCTTCGGCCACGAAGCTCAAAAGGTTTTCCGCCTGGGTCTGCGTGTCGCTGGCGAGGATCGCAAGGAGCCGCTTGTTGTATGCCGTCCAGTGTAATATTTTCATCAGCGAGAACACGGCGCTTTTTCCGTGCCCGCGCGGCGCGCAGACCAGCGTGAGTTTGCAGATTATCTCCGCAAGATCATTCCACTCGCGATGAAATTCCGGCGTTTCGTCCGTGACGTAATGCGGGAGGTACGTGTCGGCGAAAAGGAACACGTCGCGCTCGCAGGCGGCCTTGCGCGCCCGCTTTTTCTCCGGTGTGTCATCCTCGAACGCGGGAGCGGCGGCGCGGCGCTTCCGCGCGATGGCTTTTAAAGCCTTGTCCCTTTGCGCCCGCGTCATTTTCGCCATTGTCAGCCCGTCACTTTCTCGGCGGCCCTTTGCAGATACGCGCCCACAAGCTGGGCCGCTTCGGCGTGGCCGTCGTTTTCCAGCATGGTCACAAGCGCCGTGGCGAACTCCGTGATAATCGTGTTCGGGTCCGCGTCGTGGCGAAGTTCGCGCATGATTTTCAGGAGCGCGAATACGGACTGTTTGTCCCCGCGCTTCGCCTGGTCGCCGAAAGTTTTGGCCGACACGATCAGGTCGCGCGTGATGCTCTGCCCGAGAGTCTTAAAATCGCGCTGGTCCTGCGCCCATCCGTCCTTCGCGCTCCAGCTTTTCAGCGTAGAAATTGGCACACCCGTTTTTTCGCTGACCGACTCCAAAGACCATCCCTGCTGGACGTACAGGGTGTACGCCTCGGTGTAGCGGTCATAGCCGCTCTGCGCGGCTTCAGCGGCTGGCATCGGCGGTGATCCCCACATCGGCCTTCAGTCCCTGATAAACGTCCACACCGGCCGGCGTGATTTTGGCGGTGTAGTTATTTGCCTTGCCGACACGTATCTCACGGAGGGTCACAAGGGTCTTGCCTGCCAGATACCAGAGGTGATACTGCACATCGGCAAGCTCCACCGCGCCGAAGCCGTCCTCGGCGAAACGCTCCGCCAGGTCCACGTCCTCAACGTATATCGCCGGTTTCTCCGCCAGGTGCGCCAGCACACCGCGCCGTAAATCTTTTTTGTGGTACAGATTTTCGGCGAGCGGATCCCCCGTTCGCACACCGTCCACCTCAACCGCGCCAGTGAGGATATCCACGCCATGCGGAGTGATGCGGCAGGTCTCCATGTCGTGCCCCTCGTTTTTGTCCACGGTCACCGCGCCCAGGCCGGCGAGGTACGCAAACTCCCGGCGGATGTCGGTGGTGGAGAGATCGAGCGAAAATTCACGAAGACTTTCCCGCACCTGCTTGTCCGACACGGCGTGCTCAAATAGATCGTTGATGATCGTGAGGATATGCCGCCGCGCGGAGCGGGGATTGTATTCGGTCATTCGGTCTTTCCTTCCAGATTTTCGATGCGGCGCCAAAGCGCGGAGATGGTTGTGGAGTATTCGCGTGTGGTCACAAATTTTTCATCCGCTCGATGCTCGTATTCGCGCAAATCGTCAGCGCCCCGCTGCGCGAAGGCGTTCATTTTTTCCTGCGCCGTGGATATCTGCGCCTGGATATTTTTAAGGTCCTCCTGCACGCGGCCGATCCGATCACGGGCCACGGCTATCGCGCCTATGATGGACACCGCCGCCGTGATCAGGCTCAAAGCCACATCCGCCGGAATCGCCGCTAATCCCATATCCGCCCCGTCAAAAAACCCTGCATATATTTTTCAGCGGATTGAGAAAAAAATCTTCGGCCATTTTGCGCTATTTTTGGCCGTACCCGATTGGCGGCGAGGGAGGGAACCGCCGCCCCAAATTTCCAAACGTTGGAAATTTCGAGGGTGAACAAAAGGCGAAAACAATTTCCAAACGTTGGAAATTTCGAGGGTGAACAAAAGGCGAAAACAATTTCCAAACGTTGGAAATTTCGAGGGTGAACAAAAGGCGAAAACAATTTCCAAACGTTGGAAATTTCGAGGGTGAAAATAATTTAAAAAAATTAAAATCGCTATTGACATGCGGCGCATTGTGCCGCATACTATATCTATAGATAGCGCGGATCACCGCAAACCGGCGCCTCGCGGAAACTTGGGGCAGGGAAACAGTCTCATGCAAAAACATCACGTTACATATCTGGTCTATTACGCCCCCAACAGAGGTCTATACCAGCAGTTGGGGGAGGCTCCTTGCCATTTTGTGGGGGACAGTTACGGCGCCAGCCGAATTGTGTTCGAAATCACGGAGATGGAGGGTCAAGACGAGCAAGCCTGTGAGCGGGCTTGCCGGGATTACATTGCCGCGCATAGCGGCCACAATATCCGTCAAACATCTAATCAACACCTGGTGGCGCTGGCCGCCGGAACTCCGGCACAATCCCGCGATGCTTACAAGTTGATCAGGCGGGCCGCCCGCGTGAGCGCCAATGCAGAGGTGGCCGCCAATGACAGCGGTGTGTTCTACTCCCGCGATTTGGAGCGGCTTATCCACGAGTGGAGGTTCCTGCCGGCGACAACCGCCGAAATCGGCCCCCGGTCTTGGCGGTTGATAAAGCTGACCCCGGCCTATCGTGCAATCCCGGATATTTTTGACGACACTTTCGCGTTGCTGTTCGGAGGGGGGGCAGTAGTGTAGGAGGGGAAAACGAAAACAAAAAATGACGCGGCCGCCAAACGGGCGGCGACCGCATACAACATACAACGCGGGCTTGAACCAATTGCCAAACAACAAAAAGGGGGAAAACATGGACACATCGCTTCCTCGATCCGGTGCGGGCGGGATGATAATTCTCCAAAACGACGGCGCCGCCGTTTCGGGAACGAACTATTGGGACAGCGATCCGGCGAGGGCTGGATACTGCTATCTTAGCTTCAATGCCGGGGCGGCGCGGTTGCTCGTGCCGCCCCCGTTGGAACCGGCTATCGGCGCCATGTCAACGGCGCGCCTCGTGATAATCTCGCGGGGGGCGTGGCCGGAGCGGGAGCGGCGGGATGCGTATGAGGTATTGTTTGAGGATGGCTCGAACAATCCCTATTGCATCCACTTGGGCGCGGAGCAATCGGATCGTCTGCTCCCGGTGGAGGATCATGGGGCGGATATACTGGTGATCGTTTATGCGCGCGGCGGGGAGCGGCTCCGCTTGCCAGGGAAATACCGGATCGTGGACGCCATCCCGTGCCTCAAACCGTGGGAGACCCGGAAATGAAAATAAAACTGCGATTCCCGGCGGACAGCCTTGCCGCAATCGCCCGGATGGGGTTGCGGCAAAAAAGCCCGGAGACACTCCGTTGGACGGCGGATCACCCGGATAGTAGCTACGGCATCGGGATTATTTTGCGCGGCAAGTCCGGGGATCGGCTTGGCGGCAAGGAGTTTGCCGTCATGCGCCAGCGTTGGGGCGCGTGGATCGAGGTGGATTCCGCCGAAACAAAACGGCGGGCGGCTAACGCGCTCTACTTGGCGCTTACGGATACGCCGGAAGATGCAATAAGGGTAGTGGAGGAAAATGAAAACAAAATGTGAACGATGCGCCGCAGCGGCTGAAAATGCGGGAAGGGGAACGTGGCGGGAAAAAATAATCGCGCCCGGCTCCGGGCGGCGGTGAAAAAATCCGGGATGACCAATAAGGCGGTGGCGGCGTATCTTGGCGTGTCGCCGCGGACTCTGCGGGCATGGCTCGCCGATCCCGCGGATGTGTCCGCCCGCCCCTGCCCGCTGATGGCCGCGCTGGCGATGGAGGCGGCGGAAAAACTGGGGGATGGAAACGTCAGCGAGGGAATCCGGTTGGCGCTGAAAGGTGTAAAATAATATCAGGAGGACATTATGAGCGTATGGTCGCGGCTGTTGTTCTGGGTGGCAATGATTATAATTGTGATGCGGCTATTCTGACGCCGACGGCGAGGATCAGCGCAGTCCTGTCTGGGGCCAGTGTTTCTTAAATCCTTCGTCTCCAATCGCCTTTAACTCTGTCGGTTGCAAATTATATTTTGTTTCGAGGCGTTTTTCACTCTCCGACAAAAGAGCATAAAAAAGCTTACCGTGTTTTTGTTTTAATGTTTCCAGCGAGGGATTATAAGGATGCTGGAATTCGACTGCTTCGCTCGGAATCCACCCTTTAATGCCAACGGCTTTTTTAATCCAACCCTTGACCCCGTCCATGACCACAATCCAATAATCGTAGCTGGTATTGGCATCGGTCTTTTCATAAATCTCTTTGCGTAGAACTTTTATTGCTGTCCCCGGCGGGAGTTGCACGGTGTTTTCCATTTTTATCACGGCTTCTGTCAGGTTAGCCGGTTTCCCACGGGTTTGTATTAGCGGGGTGTTGGGAGATGACAGAGTGATTATTTGACCGACTTTTAATTCCCCCACCCGCTTTGAAGATGGAATGGGAAATTCTTTTTCTGCCTGTTTTCCGGCCTGTTGCCTTGCTTCTATTAATTCACTGTATATAAGTTTTTTTTCGTTTTCCGGCCGCGCCGATGCATGCGATATGGTGGGTGATGTTGTCAAACCCATTATTGCGAGTATGACAATAAATATTAATGTGGCGATGGGTCTAGCGCTCTTGTCCGCCATTTTCAAATCCTCCTCATAAGCGCCACCACGCGGCCAACGATCCGCAGGGTGTCCGCCGCCGCTTCGCGCGGAACTGTTTCCGTGCTGTATATCGGGTTCTCCGATTTGACCAATATACTGCCGTCATATAATTTTTGCAACCGCTTGGCCACCAGAGTTCCGTCCTTTTGCAAAATATAGATCGCATCATCGGCCACGGCGGAGATGGACGTGTCCACCAAAAGCGTGTCCCGGTCCTTTATCGCCGGGTCCATGCTGTCCCCCCGCGCCTCGATACATGCGAGATTTTTAGCGTCCAGCCGCTCCGCCGAAAGCCATTCGCGGGAAAAAGCGCGCCAGCCGATTATATGTTCCTCATCCACGATGGCACCGGGACCGAGGGAAGCGAAGACGCCATGCAAGGGGATTTTTATAAAGTCTGGCGAATTCGCACCAGCGGGCTTTTCGGCGACCACCGGGGAACCATCATATGAAATCAATTCCTCCAGCGTTTCGCATTGGTGATTGTTAAATACATTTTCACCGGAAAGCAGCCAGTTGATGTATCGCCCACTTGGTTTCAACCCGGATGAATTGACCATCAGAAATACGGTGTCCAGGTGGGGAGCTATCGTTCCGCGCTCGTATCGAGAGATGACTGTTTGCGCCACCCCAAGTTTTGCGGCGAATTCTTTTTGAGTGAGGGCACAATATTCGCGCAAATTCTTAATTCTTATACCCATAGCCTCGTAAGTGCTTTTTTCACTTGACATATACGCTAAATTTCTTTTAAATGATTAACATTATAACTTCTGCGTATATTCGATGGACTCCAGGCACATCAAAGCCGCGCTGATCCTCGTAGGCGAGGGGCCTTTAACAATATCCAGGCGGGTCGGAGTGTCCCAGCCGATGGTGTCTATGGTGATTTCCGGGCGGCGCACATCACGCAAAGTCAAAAAGGAAATAGCACGGGTTCTCGGTAAAAGATACCGCGAAGTGTGGAGAGAAGGGAAATGATTATGTGTCCGGCGGCTGGGGAGGCGGCGCTTGCGCCGAGGGCTTTTGATTTCGACGGGGAGCGCCTGCAGGAGGCCTGCTGGATAAACGGCAAGCCCTATTTCACCCGCCGGGCAATCGGCGAATGGCTGGAATACGAGAACCCGCAAAAGGCCGTGGACAATATTATTTCGCGGAATCCGCACATCAGCGATCCGCGCTGGAGCTCTACCCTCAATTTGAGGGTAGAGCTCACCACTGGCAAGGGGGGCAACTCCACCTACGAACGGGAGTCCGAACAGGAGGTCTATTCCCCGGTTGGGCTTCAGTTGATCGTTTTCGAGAGCGGCCAGCCGAAGGCGAGGGAATACAAAATATGGGTGGCCAACCTTGTCCACGCATTCATGAGCGGCGAGCTGAAAGAACCTCCCAGGACAATCTCCTTTTTTGAGGCGGCCATGATGGACGACGGGGAGATGCGGGAGAAATACCTGATCGCTTTCGCCATGAGCCACAAATTCCTTGTGCGGGGCGGAGAACGGCGGCATTTGCAATTCCGCGCGGTGAAGGCGCGGGCGGACAGGCTCCGGAGAAAGACGTTTTTTCATCTTGTCGGCAAAGCCCTCATGAAGGTTGGCTGGCTTGCCCCCATCGCAAAAGGGGGTCTTTGCGCCCTATGATCGCTTATCCATCTATATATAGCCAGCATCGTCAGCACAGTTTCCCTCGCCGCTCTATTTTTTTCACCGCCGCCATTTTCCCTTTTTTTGCCCCGGCGGGCAAGGTCTATGAAAAGTAAAAAATTAGACCGGCAGGCGGCGCTGGACTTTAACCGGGTGGAGCCGGGACCGGAGCATGGCGCCGCGCTGGCGGGGATACTTGTGATGGGGGAAATCCAGCGGTTGATGAAGCGGCGAAATAAAAGCCGATCAAATCTCGCGGATTATCTGACCTGGCGGTTGGATCGGACCATCGCGGTGACCACCGTGGACATGTGGTTTTGTGAAACGAAGGATAAATGGCCTTCTTTCCCCATTCTGCTTTTGATCTGTGATTTCCTCGGCAGTTATGAGCCGCTCAACGCGATGGCGCAAACGCGGGGGCTTTCCGTGATTGACGAGGAGGGGCAAAAGCTCCTGGCTGTCGGCGAGGCGTACATGAACAAAAAGCTGATCGCCATGCACGACGAAAAACTGGAGCGGGCGGTGGACGGGATTTTGTTAAGCCGGGCAAAGCGCGGGGAGATCAAGCTGTGATAACTGCCGGGATGAGCGCCACAGACAAACAGCGCGTTCTTCGCGCGGTGCGAAGGGTAATGGCGGCAAACAAACAAAGCCGCGAAGAACTGGCCGCCCATCTGGACGCCTTTGGTTTTTCCGTTCCAATCGGCTCGGTGAATAAATGGTTTAAAAGTTCCAGACGGGATTATTTCCCCAGCGACAAAGAAATGCGCGAGGTCGTCAGATTCGCGCTGGGGGAGGGTACTTTTGACTGGGAAAAAGAACTGGCGGAGGCGGTGAAGGCGGATGGAGATGAAAGCGATGACAGGGATTATCTGCGGAGGCTGCGGCGGGCGCAGCTGATTTATGCGATCACAAAGTCAAACGGAGGAGCGGCATATGTGTAGCGGCGATGGGATTGAGATCACAAAAAGCGCGGCGGCGCGGGCGCGCATGGACGCGCTGTGGAGGCTTTCGGCGGCGGCGGAGAAGCTGGGATTTCACGCGGTTTTTATCCCGGCGAAAGCGAATCCGGGCAACAAGCGGCGCTTGGCGGTGCTGGCGATCAAGATGATCCGGGCGGAACACGAGCTGGAAAACATGGTGGACATAAAGGAGGGGGCGTGATGAACGGAACGATTGCGATTGATATTGACGCGAGGGCGGTTCTGGAGCGGCTGTCATCCGACGAGAAGCTGATCCTGGTGATCGAGGCGCTGGCGGAAAGGCATTTCCGGCCGGCGGGGGTGAAAGACCTGGTGGAAGCCACCGGACTTGCGGCGGCGACGGTGATAACAAAGCTCGGCGCGCTCCAGGCCAATGACTGGGCGGAAAAAGTGGACGACCGCTACCGCCTCGGGAAAGGGATTTTGGACATTGCGTTTTGCGTTTACAGGGGTGCGGCGGACGCGGCCTTGAAGATAGCGGATGAAATCAAACAATACGGAGGAATCGGAAATGGCAAGTAATAAAAAAGTTAGCCGCGTGGCGAAACTCAAAGAGCGCCGCGTTGAGCGGTTCGCGGCGGAGAAAAAAGAACAGCCGAAGACGGCGGCGGTGGCGCTGGCGCATCCGGCCAGCGCGAAGGACAAGGCGGTGGAGAAATTGCGTGGGGGCTTGCCCGCATCCATAGAGGAGCGATGGGCGCTCATTGAAAAAGGCTATTCCGATGCGGCGCAAATAATTTTCACAAACGGAGCCGCGCTTTTGACCATTCAGGCGGACCTGCCGCACGGAGATTTTCTGGCGGGGCTGGAGGATCGCGGCATCGCCAAGTCCACCGCTTACAACATGATGAAAGTCGCCAGGGCGTTTGGGGAAAATATCGCGGCTTTCAAAAAGATTCTGCCATCGAAATTATACACACTGGTCGAGGCGGGGATGAGCGCCGAGGATTATGACCCGGAGAAAGACACGCTCGGCGGCACGCCGCTGGACGAGATAGACCGGCTGCCGGTGAGAAAATTGAAAACCGCGTTGCGCGAGCATAAGGATAAAGAAAAGAAGCTTTCAAAAAACCTTGAAGCGGCGGAGACAAAAATCGGCCAGCTTGAAAAACAGCTGCACCCCGTGGCCAACAGCACAAAAGACACGCTGAAAGTGGCTGCGGAGATCCGCGTGCAGGGGCTGATGGCCCTGGCTCCTCTTGGCAGGATCAACCTGGAGGAGGTGGAGGACGCGGAGATCATCGGCGAGTTTTACGCGGCGGTGGCGACGAACATTATCGAGCACATGGAGTGGATACGGACGCTGGAGAAGCACCGGGGTTTTGTCGGCGTAAATCCCAAAGGGCTTGACACCAGCACCGCCGCCGAATGGCTGGTGGAGCGAGAGCTCATTCCAGCGGAAGAGATGGCCGTGAACGCGTGACCACGCGAATGAAAATCTCCGCAACCACCGCAAAACAGATCGCCGAAGGGCGGGCCGCGCATTCCGGCCCGCTGGGCGATTATGTGGCGCGGTGCGCGGAGGTGTATCGTGTGAGCGTCAAGACGATCTATCGCATCCTCAACGCGCACGGCAAGGGAAGCGGGCGGACGCGGGCGAAGCGGGGATCGGCGATATCTGATGAAACGGCGAAGCGCTGCTTCGCTTTGCTTTCCGCGTCGAGGCGGCGGAACAACCAGGTGCTTGGCGCCACGCCGGACGCGGTCCGGATTTTAGAGCAAAACGGGCTGGCTGTGGGGGGGATGAGCGCCGGGGCGTGGAACCGCAGACTGCGTGAGCTGGGGCTGACGGCGCGTGGATTGAAAGCGGAAAAAGCGTATCGCCCGATTTATACCGACCACCCCAACGAGCTCTGGCTGACGGACGCAACACCGTGCGTGATGTATTTCCTGGCGGATGGCGGGGCGGTGCGGGCGAACCGGGACTTTACCATCGAGGTCTCCCGCAAACCGGAGGATATGCGGAAAGTGCGGGAGCATCTGATCCGCTATGCAATGGTGGATCACACCAGCGGCGCCTTCTTCTTCCAATATGTTTATGCGGCGGGGGAGAACACAAACGATGTGATGAATTTTATCTACCAGGCGATGGCGGCGAAGGATGACAGCCGGTTTCCATTCCGGGGGGTTCCGCGCTTTTTATGGACAGACCCCGGAAGCGCCTTTAAAAACGCCATTATCACAAACCTCTGCGAGAACCTCGATGTGACACTCACCCATCATCTGCCGGGAAACCCCCGCGCGAAGGGGGCGGTGGAAACGATAAACAACTGGCTGACGCGGTGGTTTGAGGCGTGGCTTGCGCTGAAAACTCCGGCGAGTCTGGTGCAACTCAACGCCTGGGCGTTTGATTTTTGCGTTTGGAAAAACGCGCAGAACTGTTTTCGCGGCTCCTTGGCGCGGACGGCGCTCTGGATGACGATCACGCAGGAGCAACTGCGCGAGTGCCCGCCCAAAGAAATCTTCGGGCGGCTGGCGGCGACGGAACCTGTGCGCCGCAGGATATCGCCGAACCTGCAGATAAGCTTCGGCGGGAAAATGTACCGGCTCCCCAACGATCCGGCGCTCAACGGGCAGGAGGCTTTTGTTCGGCTGAACGCATACGACTTTGGCAAAGCGGAGGTGATCGTGTGGCGGGGGACGGAAAAGGAAACGCGGTTTGCGCTGGCGCCCATCGAGAAAGACATTTATGGGCGGACGATTGACGTGGAGACGGCCCAGCGGCCGGGCGCGCCGAAGGCGATAAAGGACGGCGCGGTGGAGACGGGCAAAAAAGAAGCTGAAAAGTTTTTGGCCGGCTACGGAGTGGAGTTCAAGGGGACGGGGAGCCACCGCAGGGCGCTTCCCGCGAAAGAGCATTCCGGGGCGCGGCTAAAAGTGTTTGGCGAGATGGCGGAAAACCTGCCGGACGTGGCGCTGATCCCGCGCAAAGGGACGGAACACCCGGCCACGGCGCAAGCGGCGGCGGAACCGGCGACTGTATATCCGCTGATCTCCGCGATGGAAATAATCATGGGCGAAATGGGGAGAGACAGGCTTTACGCGGCGGAAAACGATCATTTGCACGCGATGTATCCGGCCGGCATGACGGAGGCGGACATTCGCCAGGCGGTGGCGCTTTTCACCCGGCAGGATGGCGGCGAAAAGGTTGTGACATTGCGCCCGGCGGTGAACGAATAACCATTTTTTTACGGAGGCGATGTGGCGAAAAAAGCGGCGGAGAAAATGCGGCGGAGGCCGAGGAAACCTCCCGGGGAACTGGCGGACCGGCGGCCGCATTACATGCGGGGCCCAAAGCCGCGCCTGATCTGGCATTTCCAACTGGCGGCAAATGTCACGGACGAGGACATAGGCAAAGCCCTTGGCGTTTCCCGCAACGAATGGGGGCTTTTTAAGCGATTCGGGCGGGAGCCGAACGCGGCGGGTTGGAAACAAAAAGTTCTGGCGCTTTTCAAGACCGGGCGGCGCGCGGCGGCGTTGAAAAACTTCATGGCGGAGTGGGGACTTAAAAAGCCGGAGGAGCTCTTCCGCGAGGAGAGCGCACCGGGGGAAGAGGCAAAGGCGGCGGCGGACAGGCGCAACGGAGCTAGGAGCCCGAAGCACAATCCGCCTGATGATGCATTCGTTTTAGATATGGAGGTGGAGGCGATGCTGATAGAGACGCAAAAACATTTCAGGCTTGAGGCGAACCCGTTTATCGAGGACGTGACGGAATATGGCGACGTGTTCCTGCCGCAGAAGTTCACGCGGCTGTACGAAAACCTGCACAAAGTGGCCAGGCAAGGGGGATTCACCGCTTTTGTGGGAGAGTCCGGCTGCGGGAAAAGCGTACTCCGCAAATATCTGGAGAGCAGGCTGGCGGATGAAGGTGTGACACAGGTGATCCGCCCGGCCACGCTGGACCAGCGGAAAATCACAACGGCGTCCATTTTGTATTCGATCATCGCGGACCTGGGCGGGCAAGCCTCGTTCACTTCCGAAGAGATCATGGTGCGCCGTGCGCGGGAGCTTTTGATTGCCCGGCTGGACGCGCACAAGCGCAATCTTTTGCTGATCGAGGACGGGCAGAGGCTGACTTCCGCCATGCTCTATTTTCTGAAAGGATTTTACGAGCTGGAGCATTGCGGCAAGCGGCTGGTGGGGATCATCATTTTCGCCCAGCCGGAGCTGGAAGGGCTGCTGGACGAAAACGGCAATTATGCGCTCCGGCAGACATCGCGGCGGATAGAGATGCTGAAAATGCCGTCGCTGAACGGGGAGACGCCGGATTATCTGCGATTCAAGTTTGAGCGCGCCGGGGCGCGGCTGGAAGCGGTGTTCGACGCGGGGGCGGTGGAACAGATTCAGGAGGCGCTGACGCTGAAAGAAAAGATCGGGATGCGGACGGTTAACGCCAGCAAATGTTATCCGCTGCTGGTGAACATCCTGGCGGTGAAAGCGATGAACATGGCGCAGAAGATGGGATACAAGAAAGTGACGGCGGACGTGGTGATCGCGGCCCAGCGGCCGGGGAGGGACTGATGCCGACGCGGGTTGAAGTTTACGAGGGGATGGTGGAACTGGAGCGGGCGATTGTCGCCGCGCTCAACGCGCACGCCCTGGGGGAACGCAACGCGCAGACGCAGGATGAACTGGCCGGGTGGGTGACCCTTTCGCTGGGGCACAAGGTGAGCGCGCGGGAAACGCGGCTGGTGATCCACACCTTGCGCACGATCTATAACGCCCCCATCGCAAGCCGTTACAGCAGCGGCGGGGGCTATTACGTGCCGCAGGGGGCGGATGAATTCCAGCGGTATGTGGACTCGCTGGAGGGGCATTTTCTGCAGATGGGAGAGCAGCTGGCGGCGGTGAAAAAGGCGATGGCGCGGACGTTCCCGCAGACGTCGCTGATACCGGGGCTTTAACTATTTATGGAGGCGGAGATGGAGAACAGGAGCGGCATGCAGATCAGGTGCGGGCGGCGGGGGTGCGATTTTGACGCGGAGGTGAAGATCGTGTTCACCCCGGCGGTGCTGACGCCCAGGGCGGGGATTGAGATCGGCTGGATGTGCCCGCAATGCGGTGAGAAAAACCACGCGACGGCGGGCAAGGGTGTGGACGATATCAATTATGCGTTGAGCCGGGAGTTTGCGGCGGAGAGGAGGGAGGGATGAGCGCTATCCGGAGGCAAACCATGAAGGCTGAAATCCATGAGCCGTTGTGCAAGCGGGTGATCGGCGTGATCGCGGCGGGGCTGTGGTGCATTTTCATTTGGGCGCCGCTGACGGCGTGGACGGCGGTTTTCGGGGCGAGCATCCGGCGCAAGCCGAGGCCGATGGCGAAAAGCGTTGACCGGCTGCCGTTGCGTGACGCGCGGCGGGGAAGCGCGGGGGCGGCGCGATGACGTTTGCAGGGGCCGTCGTGGTGGGGACGCCGCGCTCGTGTTCGGTCTGCGGAGACGTGTTCTGTAATCCCGATCCGCGACAGAGGTTCTGCCCGGAGCATATCGGGAAGATTGTCCCAGTCAGCGAGGATGCGCCTGGAGTTGATAAGGCGGATGAACAAACCATAACGGAGGACAAGAAGATGGCGGCGTGTGCGACATGCGGCGGTGAATTGAAAAAGAATCTCTACGGCAAAAACAAGGACCAGTGCTACCGGTGCGGGCGTGGCATGTCTCCGGTGAAAAAGACATCCAACGTCCCCGCGCGGCGGGGAGCCGTGGTGAAACGGGCAGCCAGGGCGTTGCCTGTCCTTGTGGAGGGGGAGAACGCCATGCGGACGTTCAAGGGGCAGGAGGACGGGACGATGCGGATGGTGGCGATAATCGAACGGTTGATCGAGAAAACGGAGTCCCCGATTCCGGGGGCGGTTTTGGAGAACCTTTCCCAGGCGATTCTAAATCATTCCGCCGCAGTGAGGGCGCGGGAGGAACGAGCGGCCGCGGGAGGGGAACATGTGCGGTGAGGGGATGAGGCATAAAGAGATGCAGTTTACCGAGAAGCCCGCGCTTGCGCTGACCCGAGGGGCTGTGTTTATCAGTGAGGTAGGGGAAGACGACCGGTGGGTGATGGCTGATATTTATGACTATCTGTCCATCCATGACTACCTTGGCTATTCGGTGGTGACGCACGTTCCAACCGGGAGGAGAGTTTTTGAATTATTAATGAGTTCATAAGTATGTTTTACACGATTATCGCAAAAAATGTCAAATTTAGCCCTCTTTTCAAGATTTCCGTAACCGATTTTGTATAGATACTAATGAACTCATTAATAGATAGGCGGGAGGACGCGGAGAAGCTTATCGCTTTTATGCTGGATCACGGCTGGCTCCGGGACTTCGCCGATCACGATTACCGCGACCTCCCTTGCAACCCGATCAGCATTGGTGACACGGGGGTTATCGCGCGGACGGTGAAGGCGGCTGTGCTCGGCCACGCTAGATGGTTGGAGAGGGATATGTACGGTTTTTACGGAGACGAAGACGACCTATGAACTGCGCGAATTGCCTAAAGAAAGCCAAGGACGCGCCGCAATACGCGGAGATCGGCGGACGGCGGCTTTATGCGTTCGGGAAAGGGCTTGGATCGCTGGCGGACGTGGCGCGGGCAAAGAGGGAGCGGCTGGAGGCGGAGCGGGAGGAGTTTATTGATGGGATTTTGGAAAAGGAGACGCTTCGACAGGGCTTCGACAAGCTCAGCCTGACAGAGGTGGCTCCACAGCGAAAGCGTTTGACGTGGCGCGACAGGGCGAGGCATTGGTTAAACCCGCTTCATTTTTATTGCACGCTGGAGCTGGCCATGCCGCGCACGCTGGCGATCAAGATC
Source organism: Nitrospinota bacterium (assembly GCA_016235255.1). Taxonomy (NCBI): domain Bacteria; kingdom Pseudomonadati; phylum Nitrospinota; species Nitrospinota bacterium. The sequence continues at coordinate 53,563 of JACRLM010000074.1, forward strand.
GCGCGGGGATATGAGCAGCGGTTTTATCTGCGGATTTTTTCGCAAAAGGAGGCGGCGTAATGGAAAAGACGGGCTGGGGGCGGGGTTGCTGGAAGACTGGGAGAACCGGCGGTATGAGCCGTGGGGGAAGGCGGCCAGCGCCGCTTGCCGTTTGGCAAAAGAGGCGGAAAACATCTGCCGGGGCCGGAGTGAGCGCATGATCGTGGGGCATATCAACGCAACGCGGCCTTTATCACCGGAAACGGAGTAATCGTTTTGCTTGTGATCGTATCGGTTGTTTTCGCCGCGTACACGGGATCGTATTGGCGGGGGCTTTGGATGTGGGTTTTGGGAGGGAGAAATGAAAGTTTTGGGGACTCCGAGATCGTGCGCTGCGTGCGGGATACGGTTTTTGTCGCCGGAGCCGGAGACGGTGCGGAAACTGTGCTCGATGCACGCGGGGAAAATGATATCAGTGACTGGCGACGATATGGGGGAGATCGGGGCTTTTAGCGGGCATTCATATCGCGTGGTGCGCAACAAAAGAAGAGGGCGGGAGTGATGGCGGCACGGACGCCTCCGAACGACATGCACGCCGAGGGGCAGACGCTGGGGGCGGCGCTTCTGGACAACGAGGCTTTCGCGCGGGCGCTGGAGATCATCAAGGGGGAAGAGTATTTTTACGCGCCGAAACACCGGAAGATTTTCGCGGCGATGACGGCGCTGTTTGAAAAGAGCGAGCCGATTGACCTTGTCACTCTGCAGGCGGAACTGGACCGGCGGGGGGAGCTTGCGGCGGCGGGCGGAATTGAATATCTGGCGGAGCTTGTGGAGGGGACGCCGACGGCGGTTAACGTGGGGGCCCACGCGCGGATTGTGCGGGAGAAACACGTTTTGCGCCGGGCGATCCGGGCCGGAAATGAAATCGCGGAGCGTGCCTATGAAGAAGAGGGGGAGATAAAAGAGTTCCTCGATTTTATGGAGCGCACGGCGCTTTCCATCGCGAACGACATGGTGACCGGGGAGGCGGTGATCGCGGCGAAGCTTGTGACGCCAGCGGTGCAGCATATCGAAAAGCTGTATGAGACAAAGCAGCTGATAACCGGGCTTCCGACGGGGTATGGCGAACTGGACACGCTGACGGGGGGACTGCAACCGGGGAACCTTGTGATCGTGGCGGGGCGCCCATCTATGGGAAAGACGGCGTTTGCGCTGAACGTTTGCGGGCACGCATGCAACGCTGGAAAGATCGCGGGGGTGTTCTCGCTTGAGATGACGGCGCAGGAACTGGTGCTCCGGGCTTTATGCGCGGAGGCGCGGGTGTCCGGCCACAGGTTGCGGACTGGATACCTGGCCAAAAGTGACTGGCCGAACCTTGCGGCGGCGGCGGGGCGGGTGCATGACTGGAAAATGTATGTGGACGACACGGCGAGCATGACGACGATGGGGATACGGGCGAAGGCGCGGCGGGTGAAAACGTCGGCGGGGGGGCTGGACCTTATCGTCGTGGACTATCTGGGGCTGATCACGCCGGCGAAGGGGAGCGAGAACCGGGTGATCGAACTGGGGGAGATGACGCGGAGTTTGAAAGCGCTGGCGAAAGAACTGTCATGCCCGGTGATTTTGATATCGCAGCTTTCGCGGATGGCGGAAGAGAAGGCGGACAAGCGGCCGGAGCTTCGGCATTTGCGGGGAAGCGGGGACATCGAGCAGGACGCGGACGTGGTGCTGTTCGTCCATCGCGAGGAATTTTATACGCCGGACAAGGCGGAGGCGCAAGGGATCGCGGAGATCATCATAGGCAAACAACGCAATGGTCCGCTGGGGACTGTGCGGCTGGCTTATTTAAAAGAGATCACGAAGTTTGAGAATCTGGAAAGGAAAGGGAATTATGCGTGAAGGAATTTTTAACCCGGACAAGGCGCTAAAAGAAATCGGGAAGCTGGATAGGCGGATAATCAAGGCGCAGACGGCGCTTGACGAAAAGATCGCCAGGTTGCGCGAGGAGGCAACGGCGATGGCGGGGCCGTTGATCGAAGAGAAGAAGCGGATCGAGGCGGAGCTTGAAAGCTATTGCGTTGAGAACAAAAAACGGCTGTTCCACGGGGCGCGGAACGCGGCGCTTTTGTTCGGCGTGGTGGGGTTTAAAAAGACGCCGGGGAAAATGGAAGGGCCGAAGGATGAGGCGCTGATCGCGCGGTTGAAAGCGGTGGTGAAAAAAGGGTGGACGAAATACGTCAAGGTCAGGGTGTCGCCGAATAAGGACACGATAAAGACGTTGCCGGTGGAGACGCTCAAAGAACTCGGCGTGAAAATCGTGCGCGAGGACCGGTTCTATTATGAGGTGGACGAATCGGCGCTGGAAAACGCGATTGAGGACGAGGCGGCGTGAAAGCGTCGGCGGAGCGGACGGCGATTATCCGGCATATTTTTGGGCGGGCGAGGGAGATCGGGATTGATGACGACACGCTGCGAGACGTGGCGCTACAGCTGACGGGCGTGCGGAATCCGGAGACGGGCGGAGGGTCTATTTCGCGGTTGGGGATTAGGCAATTGCGGGGATTGTTGGCGCATTTAAAAGAGCGGGGAGCATCAAAAAAGCCGGAGGCGCGGGCGGGTTGGCTGGCCAGCGAGGCGCAGGTGACGTTGATACATCAATTGCACCGGGAGTTGACGGCGATGGGGGATCTGCGAGACCCGGTGGGTTTTATGAGGTCGGTGACCGGGCGGGATCAGGTGGAGCATTTACCCAGGGTGGGGAGGCGGGCGGTTTCGGCGCAGGGGTATATTGAGATATTGTTCGACAAGAAGAAAAAGGCGCTGGAAAAGGGGTCAAAAATAATTTCTGGCGAGGCGGATTCCATTCCACCTGATGGAATAGCATTCCATAAAGTCTAACTCTAGGCTACATTTAGACCATCCGTGGGGGGTGGTTATCCCGATTTCTCAATCACTTTTAGGACAACCCCTATCACCGGACAGCAACCAAACCATTACCCCCTCCCGCCTTCGGCGTACTCCCCCTTGTAAAGGTGAAGAAAAAGAATGGCCGCCAAGGCGACTGCGCCATGTAAAAATCCCCGATAATCGGTCCCGCGTTTCTATGCTATCCTTTTATGGCCCGTTTCCTACATGGGCGCAACGCGAAGGGATGTGACAGAACGCGTCGGTCTAACAATCTTGATGGAGGGTTTATGGACGGTTATCAGGCTCTTCTAACGGACCTTTCTTCCATGGGGCTTAAAAACCTCAACCAGATTTACAGGAACCTTTCCCTCCCGTCTCTGTATGAAGAGGCGGTGCGAAGGCGCGAGGGATCCATCTCCCACCGGGGGCCGTTCGTGGTGCGCACGGGGCAGTACACCGGCAGGTCGCCAAACGACAAGTTCATCGTCCGCGAAAAGTCCAGCGAGGAGTATGTCTGGTGGGGGGACGTGAACAAGGACATCACCGAGGAAAAGTTCAACAACCTGTTCCTGCGCCTTTCCGCCTACTGGCAGGGCAAGGAGATGTTCGTGCAGGACTGTTACGCCGGGGCGGATCCGAAGTACCGGATCGCGCTGCGGGTGCTGACCGAGGACGCGTGGCATTCGATGTTCGCCCGCGACATGTTCATCAGGATAACGGACAACGAAGAACTTATGGCCCACAAGCCGGACTTCACCGTGATAAACGCCCCGAGGTTCACCGCCGACCCGTCGGTGGACGGAACGAACTCCGAGGCGTTTGTCATCGTGCATTTCGGCAGGAGGCTTGTGATCATCGGCGGGACTAGCTACGCCGGGGAGATCAAAAAGTCCATCTTCACAGTGATGAACTATCTTATGCCGCGCCAGTCTGTGCTTTCGATGCACTGCTCGGCGAACATCGGCCCGAAGGACGACGTGGCCATATTCTTCGGCCTGTCCGGCACGGGGAAGACCACCCTTTCGGCCGATCCGTCGCGAAAGCTCATCGGCGACGACGAGCACGGCTGGAGCGACGACGGCGTTTTCAACTTCGAGGGGGGGTGCTACGCCAAGGTGATACGGCTTTCCAAGGAGGCCGAGCCGCAGATATTCGAGAACACGGAGAAATTCGGCGTGATACTGGAAAACGTGGCCATGGACTATACCAGCCGCCGCGTGGACTTAAATGACAGCACGTTGACGGAGAACACCCGGGCGGCGTATCCCATAACGGAGATACACGTGCCAAACGCGGAGCTTTCCGGCAAGGGGGGGCATCCGAAGAACATATTCATGCTCACCGCGGACGCTTTCGGCGTGCTGCCGCCGCTGTCCAAATTGACCAATGACCAGGCGATGTTCCACTTCCTTTCCGGCTACACCGCCAAGGTGGCCGGGACGGAGCGGGGGGTGACAGAGCCGAAGGCCACGTTCTCCACATGTTTCGGCGCGCCGTTCCTGGCGCTGCACCCGACTGTGTATGCGTCGCTGCTGGGCAAGAAGATAGCGTCGCACAAGGTAAACTGCTGGCTTGTGAACACCGGGTGGACCGGCGGGCCGCACGGGGTGGGGAGCAGGATGAAGATACAGCACACCCGCGCAATGCTCCACGCGGCGCTGGAAGGGAAGCTGGACAACGTGGAGTATGAGGCCGATCCGGTGTTCGGGGTGCTTGTGCCAAAGAGCGTGCCGGGGGTGCCCTCCGAGGTGCTCGTCCCGAAGAACACCTGGAGCGACAAGGGGGCCTACGACGCCAAGGCCAAAGAACTGGCCACGTTGTTCCGCAACAATTTCAAGAAGTACGAGTCCGAAGCGTCCGACGGGGTGAAAGCGGCGGCGCCCAAAGCATAAGTATCCCGATAACCGTGGTCAGGCCGGGCTGTTGCCCAAATGCTCATCGGGGTGTTCTTCACCCCGATGTCCCAAAGTCAAGAGTTTAGCGCTCTTATAAACATAGAGTCCGGGGTGAAGAACACCCCGGACAGCGTTCGTTTCGCGTGTTTTTCCTTTTGGGCAACAGTCCGAGGCGGCCACGGGGAAGCGGATGGACGTGATCGCAGATAGCCGGGGACGGCTTCCGGGATGACAATGCGGTGCGCAACAAAATAAATAATTCGTCCATTGTGTTCCATGAATGACAACGCGGCGTCCGAATCGCAACAATCCCGCCCCTTGACGTTCATCCGCCGCGCCCATGATTTTTACGGGTCGCTTTTCGCCGACCTGCGTGCCGCCCGCCAGACCGTCCGCATCCAGATGTATTGCGTGGAGGAGGGGGCCGCCGCCGCCGAGTTTAAGGCATGCCTTGTCGAATGCGCCCGGCGGGGGGTGGACGTGGAACTGATGTACGACTCCGTGGGGTCGATGTACACCCACGCATCGTACTTTTCCGAAATGGAACGGGCCGGCGTCCGTGTCTCTGAATATCATCCGGCCCGGGTATTCTCGTTTTTCGGCCGCGCCTCTTTCCGCAGGCTTTTCCGGCGCAACCACAGAAAGCTGGTGGTGATCGACTCGCACATCTATTACGTCGGCGGCATGAACATTGGCGACAGGTTCTTGGAGTGGGAGGACATAATGGTGCGCGGCGAGGGGGAACCGGCGGGAAAGCTGGCGGCGTCGTTTGACAGGGTGTGGGGGCGCAGGAAAATTGACCACCACAAAAGCAGGCGCTCCCGGATCAAGTCGCGCATGCTCAGCGACATACAGGTGTGGGACAGCCGCCCGGCGGTGGACAACTATCCGGTGAAGCGGCTGTATATGTCCGCCATCAAGAAGGCGAAGAAGCGGGTGTGGATAGCCCAGGCCTATTTCGTGCCGCGCCGCAGGCTTTTAAAAGCGCTCATGCATGCTGCGAACAAAGGGGTGGACGTGCGGCTTGTTATCCCGGACGTGTCCGACGTGAAGCTTGTGGACATGGCGGCGTGGCCCTCCCTGGCCAAGCTCGCCGAAAACGGGGTGAAGGTTTACAGGTTCACCCGGTCGGTGCTGCACACCAAGATGGCGCTGATAGACGACAGGTGGCTTTCGATCGGGACGGCGAACCTGGACTCCATGAGCATGTATTGGAACCTGGAGATAAACCTTGTGATGCGCGGCGGGGGGGCGTTGAAGAATGGGGAGGAGATATTTTCCGATTACTTCGCCCAATCCCGCCTGATGGACCCGGAGGAGCCCAAACAAAGACCTTTGCCCTTGCGGATACTGGGGCTGCTTTTGCATTATTATGGATGGATATTGTGAGGAGATTAAAGTGAATATCAAACGCTATTTGACCACCGCCGCACTGGCTTGCGTATTTTTCACCACCGGCGCAACGGCGCAGGACATGCCCATGGGGGACCATAAGCATCATCACATGATGGACGGACCCGGCATGGCCCGGCCGGATGACAGGCGGGTCACCCTCAAAACCCCCGCCATGATGCGCGAACATTTGAAGCAAAACATGCGGGAGCATTTGAAGACGGTCAACGAAACGCTGATAAAGCTTGGCGCGGGCGATTTTTCCGGCGCATCGGCGGTCCTCCACGAACGCCTGGGGGTGACCGAGGAGATGAAGCGGATGTGCGGGATGTTCGGCGACGAAACATACCGCAAGATGGGGATCGCCCTGCACGAGGATGCGGACGAGACGGCCAAGGTCATCGCAACGGGGGACATGAAGAAATCCGTGGTGGCGGTGGGGACGTTATTGAACCGGTGCGTGGCGTGCCACGAGATGTTCAAGGTGGAGTGAATGTAACGATGCGCATAGTGGTTGCCGGAACTGGCGGTGTGGGGGCGTATTACGGGGCTGTGCTGGCAAAAGCCGGGCATGAGGTGTTCTTCATCGCGCGTGGCGCCCAGCTTGACGCCATATCGAAAAACGGCGTCGAGGTCAAAAGCATAAACGGTGATTTTCACATCGCCGCCAGCTCCGGGGAGACTTCAGCGCCGTTTGGCGTGGCCGATCTGATCCTTGTCTGTTTCAAGGCGTATGACACCGCTGGGACGCTGGAACTTTACGCCCCGTCCGTGGGGCCGGAGACGGCTATCATCTCGCTTCAGAACGGGGTGGACAACGAGGAGATCATCGCGGCCCGGTTCGGTTGGGAAAAGGTGTTGGGGGGATTGTCCTTCATCGGGTCGCGGGTGGACAGGCCGGGGGAGGTGATCCACACCGCCGCAAGCAACGTTATCATCGGCGAGATGGACGGTACGATGACGGATCGCGTGAACAAGATCGGCGAAGCGTTCAACGCCGCCGGGGTGAAGTGCAAGGTGTCCGCCGAAGTGAAAAAGGAGATGTTCGGCAAGATGATATGGAACGTGGGATTCAACGCCCTGTGCGCCGTTCTGGAATGCCCCTCCAGGGCCGCCATTGAATTTGACGAGACCAAAAACATCGTGCGCGCCGCAATGCTTGAATGGACCGCCGTTGCGCGGGCGATGGGGGTGGCGTTGACGGACGACATGGCGGACAAGCATATCGAACGCACCTTCAAGGCAGGCGAGATAATCCCCTCCATGCTGCAGGACAGGCGGCGCGGCAAACGGATGGAGATAGAGACGTTCAACGCCAAGGTGGCGCAACTGGGAGAGAAGCACGGGATGCCAACGCCGGTGAACTCCACGCTTTCGGGTATAATCAAGTTCTGGAACAGGGGATTCTGATCTCCTGCCGCCAGCGCTATTTAACGTCGGACTGGAGTCCTTATGCGGGCATGTTCAATATAGTGTTTTGCTCCGCCCCTTGTTATACTAAGTCCAAACAGGACAGTGTCCTTAAAACCGGCCATGGTGGATCGGCCTGAATCTGAAAACGAAGGAGAAGACCATGCCTGAACCGAAATCTCCCCAAAAAGCCCCATATGTACTGGACATGGAGCCCGGCGCGTATATGTGGTGCGGGTGCGGACTTTCCAAAAACCAGCCTTTTTGCGATAACGCGCATAAAGGAACTGAATACCAAGGGACGAAAATCGCCGCGGTGCTTGTCGATATCGACGAGGCGAAGACCGTGGCCTTCTGCGGATGCAAGCACACCAAGACGCCACCTTTTTGCGACGGGACCCATAAAACTCTTACATAACGGCATCGAAGTTGTCCGGGGTTGGACATACCGCAGGCGGAACACCAGCGGAGCCAACCCTGTGTGACAAACTCCCCTTTATCTCTTATATTGATACGGGGGTCATCTAGAGGAGTTGTTATGGGCGCGCTGGAAAAACTGTTTGAGATAGAAAAACGGGGAAGCTCCACCGGCAAGGAAGTCACCGCCGGGATCACCACCTTTCTCACCGCAAGCTACATAATATTCGTCCAGCCCGCCGTGCTCTCCATCGCGGGGATGGACTTCGGATCTGTGATGATGGCCACCTGCATCGCCACGGCGTTTGCCACGGCGCTGATGGCGGTTTTCGCGAATTACCCGATAGTGGTGGCCCCGGCCATGGGGCACAACTTCTTTTTCGCCATCACCGTGTGCGGCGCGGCGGCGGCGGGGGGGATGGGGTTTCACTGGAGCCAGGCGCTGGCGGCGGTGTTCATCTCCGGTTCGATTTTTCTTTTCCTGTCGCTGTTCGGGTTCCGGGAAAAAATAATAAACGCCATACCCTCCCCATTACGGCTTGGCATCGCGGTGGGCATCGGGCTTCTCATCGCCCTTTTGGGGCTGGAGTGGGGCGGGGTGATCGTTTCCAAACCGGGGACGTTTGTAGGTTTTGGCTCCATGCGTTCGGGCCCTGTGTTGCTTACGTTTTTCGGCACGTTCCTGATGCTTGCGTTGATGATCCGCAAGGTGAGGGGGGCCATATTGTGGGGCATCCTCGGTTCGGCGCTGGCCGCGCTTCCCTTCGGGCTGGCCACGTTCCACGGATTTGTCTCCGCCCCGCCATCCATGGTCCCCACGTTTTTAAAGCTCGATTTCGCCGGGCTGTTCGCAAACAGCCAGTGGTGGCTTGTGACCGCGGTGTTTTTCATGCTGGCGCTGTTTGACACGGTTGGGACACTGGTGGGAGTTGCGATGGCTGCGGGGCTGATGGACGAATCGGGAAAGATACCACGGGCGGAACGCGCCATGGCCGCGGACGCGGGGGGCACGATGGCCGGGGCGTTTTTGGGCACATCAACCGTGACGGCGTATATAGAAAGCGCGGCGGGCATAGCTGTGGGAGGCCGCACCGGGCTTGCGGCGCTGGTGACGGCGGGATTGTTTTTACTTTCGATATTCTTCTCCCCCCTGGCCCAGATGGTGGGGGGCGGCTATAAGGTTGCCGAAGGGGTCTATCTATACCCCGTCATCGCTCCGGCGCTGATAGTTGTCGGCTCGCTGATGCTCACGCTGGTCAAAGAGATATCGTGGGACGACCCCGCCGACGGGTTTTCGGCATACATGGCGATAATACTGACTCCGCTTTCCGTGAGCATCACAGAAGGGGTGAGCGTTGCGTTCATATCGTATTCACTGTTGAAGAGCGCCCAGGGGAAATTCTTCGAAGTGCCATGGCTGACGCATGTCTGCTCGGTCCTGTTTATTTTGAGGTATGCGTTTCTGGCGGGGTGAGGGATGATTGAAACATGCTATGCAATTAGCAGATAATAAGAATCAGAAGAAAATTGCGCAAGAGGATATTCCATGAGCGAATCCGCCATTAAATTGCATTTGGAAAAGGTTGAGAACGGGAATTTCCTGGCAACAAGCCCTGATGTGCCCGGCCTGGTGGCGGAGGGGCGCACAATGACGGAGGCTGTGGAAATCGCCCAGGGGCTTGCCCGCAAAATTCTTGAATCATGCATTGAGCATGGTGACGAAATACCGCCCGTTCTGATGAAAATGGTGGATGAGGAATCATCTTCCGTTGATTTTACAGTTCCAGTTCCAGTGAAATAAATGGGGCGGCTGTCAGGCTTCAAATACCGCGAGGTCGCGCAAAAACTCCGGCTGTTCGGATTCGCTTTTGACAGGCCCGGGCCGGGCAGTCATGAAATCTGGCGTCACAGGGAAACCGGCATTGACGTGGACGAGTTTCTGAAAGCATGAATTAAGGGAAAACATTGTGGACGGCCAGTTGAAGCATTATTCGGACAAGCTGGCTTACCAGATAGACTCGTGGGATCTGAAAGTGGCAAAGGCGGCGGAGTTTAAGGTTGACCCGGTAAATTAATGGGGGTGTCGGTAGTAACAAATACTTTGCCGCAACCAGGACAACTAACCGCCGCGTTATTACCCAATATATCCCAATCCAGTTCGTCCATACTCATGGCCTCGCTGATGGTTTTTTAAAAGCTTTAAAGCGATGTTACAGTAAAAAAACCATGTCAACGGCATTGGAAAAATTGGTTGGCCGTTGATTGCCGCCCAATCGCCCCACCCCATCTTGACACGCGTACCGGTACGCGGCACGAAAGACGGGGTCAGGCCGTTTACTTTTGACTTTTTTCCGCTCGGTGATGGCGCTGGCGCTATTGTCTTCCCTGGGAGCGCGGGCGTCCCGCCCGCATCTTCCCGGCGCCGCTTCGATAGCGGCGCCGGGAAGGAAGATTGGGAATCTCCATAGCAAAAGCGCCCTTAAGTTATCGTGCGTTCTTTTCAAGGCAACGGAGCCATCGAGGTTCCATCGCCTTGTTGCGGGCGGGACGCCCGCGCTCCAAAGGAACCGTGGTCGGCGACCACGGGGAAGCGTTAATAGAGGCGGCCACGGGGAAGCATAAAAGTAAAACGGCTTGCCGCCTGGGCACGCCCTCTCTACATCTCCCCCCGCAGAAACTTCTTGCATGTCTCCACGTCGCCACGGCTTCCGATGATCAGCGGCACGCGCATGTGAAGCGACGTGGGCTGGATGTCCAGAATGTTCTCGGTGTTGGCGATGGCCGAGCCGCCGGCCTGTTCGCAGATATACGCCAATGGCGCAGCCTCGTACAGCAGGCGCAGTTTCCCTTCGGGACTCTTTGTGTCCGCAGGGTACATGAACACGCCTCCCTTGAGAAGGTTGCGGTGGAAATCGGCCACAAGCGATCCGATATACCGGGAAGAATATGGGCGGCCCGTCGCCTTGTCCGGTGTTTTAAAATAGTTCACCATTTTGCTCACACGCTCGTCCCAAAGGTTGCTGTTCCCTTCGTTGACGGAGTAAATCTGGCCGCGCTCCGGGGTCTGGATGTTCGGGTGGCTCAAAAGGAACTCGCCGACGGATGGGTCCAGCGTGAAGCCGTGCACCCCGTCCCCCGCGCTGTACACGAGCATGGTGGAAGGTCCGTAAATGATATATCCGGCGCCCACCTGGGTGCTCCCTTTTTGCAGGAAATCTTTTTCCACCCCCTTCGTCCCGTCGGTTATTTTGCGGTGGATGGAGAAGATTGTGCCGATGGAGACGTTCACGTCTATGTTGGATGATCCGTCCAGCGGATCGAAGGCCAGCGTGTACTTGCCCCCCTGCGGATGCCTCTCCGGTATCTGGAAGACCTCCTCCAGTTCTTCGGAGGCCATGGCGCAAAGATAGCCGGTGTGGTCCATCTTGTGGATGATGGTCACATTGGCGAACTCGTCAAGTTTTTGCACTTCTTCGCCCTGGACGTTGGTCTCGCCGGTCTTGCCCAGCACGTCCACAAGCCCCGCCTTGTTCACAGCGCGGTATATGACCTTGGCGGCCACCACAAGCTCGTTCATCAGGCCGGAGAAATCGCCGCTTGCCCTCGGGAAGCGCCTTTGCACCTCCATTATGTGTTTGGTTATAGTGGTGCCAAGTCTCTCCGGCATAAAACTACCCCCTCCTTGTGCGATTAGCGCAGATTATGTGTGCAGGCGCCAGGCGGCGCGCCGCCCGGAAAGCGTATTTGGACAATTTAGCACAAAAAAGGGGCGTTGTGGCGGCGTCCAATGCCCCTCATGAAAAAAAGGAGGCGGCCCGGAGCGCATGCGTACCATGAGAGACTGCGTTCCGGGCCACATGGCCCGCAAAATGAGGGGTGGCGCCCCCGCCCTGGATTTTTTTCCCATTTCCTGTTGACATGGGGGGCCCGCAATAATATATTTAACGTTTACGCTTTGCGGGAGTAGTGTTTTTGCGCGAGGCCGGCGTAGCTCAGTTGGTAGAGCAGCTGATTTGTAATCAGCCGGTCGGGGGTTCGAGTCCCTTCGCCGGCTCCAACAGGCTTATATAGAAGTAAGTCTCGCGCGGGCGTGAATGAAGGCGGGGAGGTTCCCGAGCGGCCAAAGGGAGCAGACTGTAAATCTGCCGGCTACGCCTTCGGAGGTTCGAATCCTCCCCTCCCCACCATGTTTTTGTGTGTTTTGGGCATGGCGGGAATAGCTCAGTTGGTAGAGCATCAGCCTTCCAAGCTGAGGGCCGCGGGTTCGAGTCCCGTTTCCCGCTCCACTCCGGCCCTTGCCGGGCGGGTGTTGCGGTGGTGTGAGCCTTTTGTTCAGGCCCGCGTAGCTCAGTGGTAGAGCGCTTCCTTGGTAAGGAAGAGGTCATGGGTTCAATCCCCATCGTGGGCTCCACTGACGGCTGGCGGTGATTTTGAGGTGTTACCGGTTCCCCCGGTGTTTTAGCGGGGGGCGCCGGGCTGAAGATTATAACTGGAGACTATCAGGAGCGCTCGATTATGGCGAAAGAGTCATTCAAGAGGGACAAGCCGCACGTTAACGTAGGCACGATAGGTCACGTGGACC
>JACRLM010000075.1 GCA_016235255.1 Nitrospinota bacterium
AAGGGCGCGGTGATAAGTCATATGCGGCGTGTCCAGAAATCACCGGACCTGGTGATATCGTACTTCAACGGCGAAACGACGAAATACGCGGCTTGATACATATATAATAATGTCTATATTATTATGAGACGGTTAATAACAACTAAGTTACACTTATACTTAGCCCTTACTATATTAAATGTAATATTTAAAGTAAAGGCGCAACTTAGCCGCGATCAAAGCATAGGAGGCATTTTGATAAGTGGTGCCGGAAGCGGGAGTCGAACCCGCACAGCGCTGTCGCGCCGGGGGATTTTAAGTCCCCTGCGTCTACCAGTTCCGCCATCCCGGCCACCAGGGAGACGATTTTACCATTTTTGGGCGCGGCGCAAATTTTTTCCGCGGCAATTCAGCGGCGGGCATAAACGATGACGGCCCATTCGTCCTTTTCCATCCGGTCCACCGCCACAAGCCCGGCGGCGGTGAAAGCCTGGCCGGCCGCGTCCGTCTGTTCCTTCCTGATCCCGGATATTATCAGCCTGCCGCTTTCCGCCAGCCGCGAGGCCAATTCACCAGCCATCGCCGCGAGCGGGCCCAGGAATATGTTTGCCACGATCACGTCGTAAACTCCTTTGGCGTCGGCGATGGATCCCAACGCGGCCTCCACTTTGCCGGCGGCTCCGTTTATCGCCACATTCTCCACTGCTATCGGGATCACCTCCGGGTCGTTGTCCAGGCCAAGGGCTTTTTCCGCCCCCAGCGCCACCGCGGCGATGGAAAGGATCCCGGAGCCGCAACCTATGTCCAGCACGGAGCCTTTGGAGTATTTTTCAAGCATGGCAAGACAGCCCGCCGTTGTGGCGTGATGCCCTGTGCCAAACGCCATGCCCGGATCCAGTGTTATGACGGTCCTGCCGCCGGGGATGTCCCCTTCCCACCATGACGGGACGATCATAAGTTTCTCCCCCATCGGCAACGGCGTGAAACTTTCTTTCCACTTTGCCAGCCAGTCGCAGTCTGGCTCAATTGTAACGACAGGGGCCGGCGCGCCTCCAAGCGGCTCCCCTGTGACGCGCGCGGCGAGGGACGGGACATCCAGGCCGCTGGCGTCGTCTTCTTTGACCCAGGCGATGATGGCGGCCATGTCATTATCCCTGGCCTGTATCTCCACGGACGCGCCAAGCTCCATTGCCATCACGCAGCCCGCTTCGTCTGCCGCCTCCGCGGGGACCGTGATTTCGATTTTTGTCCACATATTGTGAATATACCAATATTCCTTGGGAAACGAGGCAATTAAACGGGAGATATGATATAATTTATCTTTCAGATTGGTCTTGAAAGATAAATCGAACGTGGGGGTCTGCCTGATGAAGGGGTTTTCCGTTTCAATATTTCCGGTCGGGTCCAAAGTCATTTATCCCTCCCACGGCATAGGCATCGTGGAAAAGCTGGAAAACCGGGACGTGGCCGGTGCGGTGGAACCCTGTTATGTCATCCGCTTCCACAGAAGCGGGATGACGATAATGGCCCCGGTGAGGGCTTCCCATTCCGTTGGCCTGCGAAGCGTGATACCCAGGCGCGAAGTTTCCAAGATCATGAAAATCCTCAAGGAAGAAAAAGGCGGAGTGATCGAGAGCAACTGGAACAAACGCCAGAAACTTTACCTTGAAAAAATAAAGACAGGCTCCATTTTCGAGGTGGCGGGCGTTTACCGGGATCTTTACTTCTTAAGGAACACCAAGGGGCTTTCCTTCGGCGAGCAGCAGGTGTTCGACAGCGCCCGGCAGCTTATTGTCAGCGAAATCGCCGAGTCCAAGGGTATCAGGGAGGACAAGGCCGAGGAATTGCTTGTGGAGGCGTTGGCCAACTGAACTTTTGGCTCCGCTAAACCCATGACCGCACGCCATTGTTGACACACCCTTTGGACCACATATGGACGACCTGGAACTTATCGGTCAAATAAACGTCTTCGCCGGCCTTGGCGGGGACCAAATCGCGGAAGTCGCCCGCAGGCTCGCTCCGATGAGGGTGGAAAAGGGATCGTACCTGTTTTACAGGGACGACATGAGCGACGGGATGTTCTTCGTCGCCCGCGGCCTTTTCCAGATCATCATAGACAACGAGGCCAACAGGGAAATCATCGTTTACACCGTTGGCAAGGGGGACATTCTCGGCGAGATGTCGCTTTTCGGCGAGCACAAGCGGTCGGCCACGGCCGTGGCGTTGGAGGAGAGCCGCCTTTTCAAAATATCAAACGAGCGTTTTCTGGACCTGATGCGGACATGCTCGCTGATCGGGGTGAACATGGCGAAAGTCCTTATCGGCCGGCTTCTGGCGGCAAACGAAATGATCGAAAGGCTCGGCGCCATGGACGGGGCGGAGAGGATCGAACATTTCCTGAAGTCGCTGCTGGTCCGGGAGGGCTCGCTGAGGGATGACAGGTATGCGATGGAAAAGCGCCCCACATACCGGCAGATTTCCCAACGTCTGGGCATTTCGGAAAAGACCGTTTACCGCACGATGCGCTGCCTGGCGGAAAAGGGGATGATCCATCTTGGCGGCAAGCGCCTTGAGATGATGAAAAGCTTCATGGACGCGCACGGCTCCGGGCATCGGAGCGGCTGAGGAAGCGTGAAACGTCTTGCCTCGGCGATAGCGATATTGCTACCCGCCGTTATTTCGTGTTCAGGATCCGGAAATACCGGTGACGATCTCGTTAACAAAGCCGTCTCGGAAAAAGTAAAGTCAGCCGCGGGAGCGGGCGCCGATATTGGGAAGAACGGGACGGTCTCCGTGAAAAAAGATGGGCGGGAGCTTTCCATTTCCGCCAACGGATGGGCAAATGGAGCCCTCCGCTCCACCGCCAAGGAGCCGCCGGTTCCACCGGGTGGGCGCATCGCCAGCCGGATCGCAGGGCTGGAGGACGTGACTTTCAATATCGAGGTGGACGCGGAATTACCACAAATCGAAAAGTTTTACAGCAAGGCTTTCGCGGACGCTGGCTTTTCGGAAAAATCATCGGTCAAAGCCGAAGGGCTTTTCCATGGCCATTTTAGCGGGCCGGAAGGGGACGCTCAAATTTACGCATTCACCGCCGGAAGCTCAAGAAAAGTGACCGTTGTAATGCCATTGGCGCGCTGACTGCGCTTCAACCATTCGTGTTCGATTCACGCGCAAACTATGAACTCTTTTATAATGTTACATTTGATATACTGGTTGGTTTGGAAATTTAATCATCCCACAAGTGGAGTATTGCTCTGATGGGTGAAGAAGAAGGTATTGTCCAGGTGATTCCGGATGAAAACTCCGGCTTGGTTACCCGTTTGGACGGGCTTGATGACCAACTCCAGAGCTTGAGGGAGTCCTCCGCCAAAAACGGGGGGGACCGGGCTTTTCGCGAATTGGTCGAGAACGCGGGCGACACGATCTATACCCTCAACGCCAACGGGGAATTCACATACGTCTCCCCTCATTCTTCGATCGCCTTGGGGTACGGGCCCGATGAGCTGATTGGAAGCCATTTCGCTCCCATAGTGCATCCGGATGAATTGCCGGACTGCCTTGCTCTTTTAAAAAAGCTTGTCGCCGGCGAGACGCGTTTCGGGTCAGTCGAATACCGCAAGCGCGACAAAGGGGGAAATTACCACTGGTACGTCTCCAACGTCCGGACGATAGACACCGCTGGTGAACTTACTTTTGTGGGCATCGCCCGCGACATAAGCGAACGCAAGCGGGCCGAGGCGGATATCCTCGCGGCGAAGAACAAGGCCGAATCGGCCACGAAACTAAAGGACAAGTTCGTGTCGCTGGTGGCGCACGATCTGCGAAGTCCGATCTCGCTTGTGTTAGGCGCGCTTGACACAGTGCGGCATGATGCGGCGGGCCTTCCAAAGTCATGCAAGGACTTGATGGACATAAGCGCGGGGACCTGCGGCAGGCTGGTGAAGATGATAGACCAGTTGCTCAACATCAGCCGCTTGCAGACAGGCTGCATCATGCCGGTGCGCCGGTTCATGTACGCCCGTTCGCTGGCGGACCTGGCGGTGGCCAGCCTTTCTCCGATGGCGGAAATCAAGAAGGTCAGGCTTATCAACCAGGCGCAGGGCCAGGACTGGATATATGGTGACTATCATCTGCTTTACGAGGTGCTTGAGAACCTTGTCACAAACGCCATAAAGTTCACGCGGGCGGGGGACACGATAACCATATTCTCCCCTGACGACGAGCCGGGCGCTTTGGCGGTGAAGGACACAGGCGTCGGAATACCGGCGCATGTCATCCCGAACCTGCTGCGGCACGAGGTAAAGACAACGACCACCGGCACGGGCGGGGAGCCTGGCACAGGGCTTGGCCTGCCGTTGTGCAAGGACATTATGGAGGCCCACGGCGGATCGCTTGCCGTGGAATCGGAAGCGGGAAAAGGAAGCGTGTTCCGCATGTCGCTGCCGCCCAGGATTCCGGTGGCGCTGGTGATGGCGGGCGATTCCGGCGAACGCGCCACGCTTGGAGCGTGCATGGAGCGGGCAGGAATCAAGGCGATGGAGTCGGTCAGCGGACATGAGGCGCTTGATTTTGTCCGGTCGTCATGCCCGGACGTGGTGATAACGGACATGGAAATGCCGGGCCTGGACGGCATTGAGTTTCTTTCCCGCCTAAAAGAAGCGGGCGACGGCAATGCGCCCCGCATAATCGCTGTGACGGACGTGCGCGACAAGGAGGTCAAGGAAAGGGCGTTCGCCGCCGGAGCGGCCGACATTATCACCAAGCCTGTGGACGAAAATGAACTCATCCCCCGCGTCAAACGGCTGCTGATAATGGAATCGCCGTGATTTGAGCGCCCGATGGCGGCCATATCCGGGAGCGGTTGATGAATATATGGCCTACTGCGCCAGGATCAACAAGTATCCGAACAAACCGATGAGCGGCTCTTTCAATGTAAGAATCGGGCAGGAACTTCACCGCAGAGCGGCGGTCAGGGCGGCAGGAGAAGGGATATCTTTAAACGATCTGGTCAAAAGAAGCGTTGAACACTACGTGTTGAGCGAAGAACCATCCGCAGTCCACGCTTAGAATTTCAATACGCCCCTCGCACTCGGTTACCAGTCACCACGCCGCCGCCATGCGCCTGAACATCGCGCCAAAAGCCGTGATATCATATGATACTTTTAAATTTCCAACGCTAGCCGGAGGCTTTTAATTAAAATGGCGGGACATTCCAAATGGGCCCAGATAAAGCACAAGAAAAAAATCGTTGACGCAAAGCGCGGCTCCATGTTCACAAAGTTATTGAAGGAAATCACTGTGGCCGCACGGCTTGGCGGGGGGGATCTGAAAGGCAACCCGCGCCTTCGCACCGCCGTGACCAAGGCCAAGTCCGTCAGCGTTCCCAACGAAAACATAGACCGCGCCATAAAAAAAGGGACCGGCGAACTGCCCGGCGTTTCCTATGAAGAGGCCACATATGAAGGCTACGCCCCCGGCGGAGTGGCGGTGATGGTGGAGACGATGACGGACAACAAGACCCGCACCGTGGCCGAAATCCGCAACATCTTCGTCAAATGCGGCGGCCAGATGGGGGAGACAGGCTGCGTAACATGGATGTTCAGCAAAAAGGGGGAGGTCATCGTGGAAAAGGAGGCCGCCTCCGAAGACACGGTGATGGAAATCGCGCTGGAAGCCGGCGCGGAGGACCTTGACGCATCCGGGGACAGCTTTGGGATCACCACCACCCCCGATGCGCTGGAGACTGTGCGCTCGGCGATAGAAGGAAAAGGGATCAAGGTGGAATCGGCGGAGGTGAACATGATCCCGCTTAACACCATCCGGGTGGACTCGGAGGAGACGGCGCGCAAGATACTGCGGCTGATGGAGACGCTCGAAGACCATGAGGACGTGCAGAAGGTGCACTCCAATTTCGACATACCGGACGATATCCTGGAAAAGGCCGGCGCTTAAACGGTGAAAGTCATCGGCGTTGATCCCGGCACGCTGGTCACCGGATACGGCGTTGTGTCCGAATCCAGAGGCAAGCGCGCCTGCCATGGATGGGGGGTGATCCGCACCACGCCAAAGGCCCTGATGCCTTTGCGTTTGAAGCAGATCGCCGACGGACTGCGGGGCGCCATCGAGCAATACGATCCAGATGAACTATCGCTGGAAGACTCTTTTGTGGCCAAGGACGCCCGGGCGGCGCTGAAAATAGGCCAGGCGCGGGGGGTGATAATGCTGGTGGCGGCCGAGATGGGGCTGCCGGTGGCGGAGTATTCGCCGCTTAAAGTCAAACAGACGCTGGTGGGCTATGGCATGGCGGAGAAAGAACAGGTGCGGGTGATGGTGCGGCAGGTCCTTTCGCTGAAGGAAGATCCCTCGCCGCTGGACGCATCCGACGCGCTGGCGCTGGCGATAACCCATCTTGCCCATTATCCACACATTGCCCGGGCCATAAAATGATAGCTCGCCTTTCAGGAAAACTCGCCGCGAAAAAACCGACGTGGATAGTGCTGGACGTCAATGGGGTGGGATACCGGGTCTTCGTGTCGCTCACCACTTTTTATTCCCTGCCGGACGAGGGGGGCGCCGTGTCGCTGGACATATACACCCATGTGCGCGAGGACGCGATAATCCTGTTCGGCTTTTCCGCCGCCGGTGAAAAGGAAGTTTTTGAAAAGCTCATCGGCGTGAGCAAGATCGGGCCTAAACTGGGGCTTACAATCCTTTCGGGCATGCCGTTTATGGAGCTTGTGGACGCTGTGCGCCGAAAGGATGTCGGCAGGCTTTCGCTGATCCCCGGGGTGGGAAAGAAAACAGCGGAACGGCTGACTGTGGAGCTTGCGGACAAGTTCACGGGATTCGCCGCAACCTCTTACGAAGCTCGGGTGGCGGCGGGGGGCGGAGTGATTGACGATGTGGTGGAGGCGCTTGTGGCCCTGGGATACAATGGCCTGGAAGCGGCGCGGGCGGCAAAGGCGGCATGTTCCACTGACGCTGGATCAAACCTGGAGACTGCGTTGCGCGAGGCATTAAAGATACTCTCCGGCCCAAACCGGCCAGGCAAGAACGGATGACCGCAAATAAAACCTTTGCCGGACACGCGGCGGCGCATACTGGTTTGCGCATGACCCGGGCAATGAAGGCCCACGAACGCGGACCGGCGGCCGCCAGACGCAGAAACATGATAGAGCGGCTTGGCGCCGGTGGAATTTGCGATCCTCGGGTGCTGGAGGCGATGGCCGCCATCCCCCGCCACATTTTCGTTGACCCCGCCCTTGCCGACAGGGCGTATGACGATTACGCCGCCCCCATAGGCGAAGGCCAGACCATAAGCAAACCGTACACTGTGGCGATGATGACCCAGCTTGCGGGGCTCACCGGAACGGAACGGGCGCTGGAGGTAGGTACCGGATCCGGATATCAGACCTCCGTGCTAAGCCTGCTGGCAGGGAGCGTTGTGACGGTGGAAAGGTTAAAGTCTCTGTCCAACCGGGCCAGGAAGATATTCAATGAACTTCACCTGACCAACATAGTCTGCCTTGTGGGGGACGGAAGCGTGGGCGCGGCCAAATACGCCCCGTTCGACGTGATCATAGTCACCGCCGGGGCGCCTGAAATACCCGAGCCGCTGGCGCGCCAGCTTGTGGACGGGGGGCGGATGATCGTGCCGGTGGGAAAAGGTGGTGAACAGAAGATCGCCCTTGTCCGCAGGAGCGGAGAGCGTTTTAAGGTGGAAATGAAGGAAGGGTGCAAGTTCGTTCCGCTGCTGGGTGAAAGCGGCTTCAAACAAAAGCCCGCCCGGGGGTGAAAATCCGGGTCTGAATCCTCCCGCTCATATCACCTGTTTTTCCTTCTGGTATAATCCACCGATGTTCTCAACATTATACTTGGACATGACCGGCCTTGCCCCGCCTATCGTCCGGGAGGCTGGTGCGGGCCAATCAAGGCCGCCTGTGCGCCGCGTGCGGGAAGACGCCGTCAAGTCCATCTGGATGGAGCAGCCGTGGGGGAGCGGGCACATCCGGGACGTGAAGGGGCGGAAGCTCGAAATAATCTCACCCGGCTGGCTACATGGGTCCAGCGGTCCTGATTTCAAGAACGCCGTTTTCAGGATAGACGGCGGGGCGGCGGAAAAAGGGGACGTGGAAATACACGTCCGCTCATCCGACTGGAATTTCCACAAGCATAACACCGACCCGCGTTACAACAACACCCGCCTTCACGTCGTATTGTATTGCGACTCGCGGGCGGCGGCCCGATTCACAAGCGATGGCGCTCCTCTTGTGGAAATTGAACTGGCGCCCATATGCGCTGGGGCGCTCGACAGGATCAGGTCTCACCAGCCTTTGGCGCCGGGCATGGCGGACATGAAGTCTGTGACAGGCCGTTGCGCCGCCTCGCTGCAAAGGATCGGAGAGGAAAAGACAGCCATGCTTTTGGAGGCTGCCGGGGAAGGGCGGTGCGAGTTGAAGTCGCGCAGATACATGGAGGCTATGCGCCGGGGGGAAGGGAGGGAGGAACTTTATTCCGGGATATTCGAGGCCATGGGATACTCCGCGTTTAAATCACAATTCAGGGGGCTGGCCGTGGCGGCGCCATTGTCAAAGACCAGGGCCGTGCTGGAAAATGTCACCGCCAGAAAACGCCCCGCGGTGATGACGGCCATATTGATGGGGGCGGCCGGGTTATTGGTAAATCCTGTCACCATGGCCGGAGGGCTTGATTTCGAATCGTCTGAATTCATCAACAACCTTTGGGAAATCTGGACGGACTTCGGCCAGAGGCATGAAATAAAGGCGGCGTTCACACGGGAGGACTGGCGCTTTGCCGGCACGCGCCCGGCCAACTTCCCCCAGGGGAGGATAGCGGCCCTGGCGCACTTCCTCGCCTCCCATGCCGAGGGTGACATGGAGTCGCTTTTCGTCCGCGCGGTGGACAACTTCCCCGCCGGCGGGGCGAAAAGGGAAATTGCGGCGTGGATGGACGGATTCTCCCGGCTGTTCCCTTCCCCGCAGGAGAGCTATTTCGCGCGCCGCTACACCTTCGGCGGCAAGGTCATCGCGGGGGGGCCAAGACGGCTGGTGGGCCCGGAGAGGGCAGGAATAATATTCATAAACGTCGCCGCCCCATATCTTCTGGCCCGGGCAAGGATGAAAGACTCCCGCGCTGACGAGGAGAAAATCCGCCTTGCGTTCCATGCGTCCGCGGCGGCTGAAAAAAATTCGGTGATATCCTTCATGTCGGACAGGTTGCTGGGAAATCGGCCTGGCATGGGCCGGGGGACCGCTGCAATGCAAGGTCTAATCCAGATATATTCGGACTTCTGCGTGGCAAACGAACGCGGCTGCGGGGACTGCCGCTTCGCCGCATACGCCGAAAAGATGGCGTCCGTGGCCGGGAAAAGCATGGAAATTGAATAAAATCTGGCTTTACTTTACCATCCGAGGAAAAAGGTTTATATTAAGTTTAAGAAAAGTGGCTAAAATCAGCGGGGGGTGAATTGAGCGCCATTTAAGCGCCGGGAGGCGAAAAATGGGTGTCAAGATTCTTGTCATTTCGGAAGGTGACAAGGAATTCAAGTCGTTACTCAAGAAAGCTTTGAGCAAGTTCGACGGACGCCTGAAATTGAGCTTTGACGACAGGTGCCAGTTGAAGGACGACTGTATCTCCGGAGCGAATAACAAGGCTGACATCGTCATCATCAACGGTGACAATTTCATTTTCAGGCCCGAATGCCCCGTGTGCTTTGCGGCCATTTCGTCTCCAAAGAAAGATAATTGCGCCCATGTCCTGATGGCCACCAGAAAGTTTTCCGTGGAATCGTTCCTTTTCAACCAGCAGCGCGGCGTCAGCGAAACTGTGGACATAAGCAAGGGTCCAGAGAACCTGGTCCAGGCGATTTCATCCGTGATCGGCAAACCGCTATAGTATCCTCACCGGCCCATGCGCCAAATGGCGCCTGATGGTGTAATATAGAATCACATATGGATCATATTACGGGCGCATTGAGAGCCGGTTTGCGTGGAGTGTCCGCCATCGTTACGGTGGCTGCCGTTTTGTCATCCTGCGCCTATTCGCTGGTGGGGAGGGGAAGCGCTCTTCCTCCGGGCGTCAGGTCTGTCTCCATCCCGATGTTTGAAAACAAGACCGGCCAGCCAGACCTGGACACTTATGTCACCACCGCCGTCCGTGACGAGTTCGTAAAGGACGGACGGCTTAAAGTGGACGATTCGCAGGCGGCGGACTCCATCCTTTCAGGCCAGATCACAGGATATGGCATCCAGCCTGTGGCGTTCAATTCCTCGAACATAGCCACGGAATATGCCATCGGCCTTGCAATGACCGTCGTCCACAAGGAAAGTGTGACCGGAAAAACGCTGACCAGGCAGACAGTCGAGGTGAATTGGAGATATGTGACCGGAGGGGATGTGGCCTCCTCTGAAAGCCAAAGGATACTGGCCGTGCGGGAAGTGGCGAAAAGAGGGGCCCAATCTGTGGTCTCCCTGGTGATCGAGGCTTTTTAATGGCAGGCGGCCTGCCGCAAGGAGCGAACCATTAAGACGGTCTACGGCGCCACCACCGGGCTTAAACCCTCGCAACAAAGGGCGCTGGAACGCATTTACAGGCGCAAGGTCCCGCCTGAACTTGCATTCACCTCCGATCTCGCGGTGACTTGCTGCCGCATCTCATGGGAGATAGGCAGGCAGATCGGCGTATTGATAGACAGGCGCGGCAGGATAGAATATGTGATCGCCGGGGACCAGTCCGAAGTGGTCATCCCGTCCCTCGGAAGGATAAAGACCGGCGCGGGAAAACTCAAGGGATTGCGCCTTGTCCACACCCATCTCAAAAATGAACCTCTGAGCAAGGACGACCTGACAGACCTGGCCATGCTAAGGCTCGACCTTGTCACGGCGCTGGGAGTGGGGAAGGACGGCCAGCCGGCCACCGTGTACACCGCCCACTTGAATCCATCCCTGGCCGCGCCGAATCCATGGAAGCTTCTTGACCCGGCTCCATTCCAGACCTTCGACTTTAATTTCGGCGAATTTATCGGCGGGCTGGAAACTGAAATCTCCCGCCATGACTCTCGCAGGGAAGAAAAAGGAACGTTAAAAGCGGTGCTCGTCCACATTTCCAACCTTCCAGGAATCGAGGCGGAAGAGAGGCTCGACGAGCTTTCGGAGCTTGCCAGGACAGAGATGATCGTGGCGGTGGACCGCGCGGTGTTCCGCGGTTCGCCAAACCCGCGGAACCTGCTGGGATCGGGAAGGGTGAAGGACGTTGTGGTGCGTTCCATGTCCCTGGAGGCGGACATGATACTGTTCGACCAGGAGATCACCCCCGCCCAGGCGCGCTGGATCGGCGCAATGACGGAGATGCCGATACTGGACAGGACGCAGCTTATCCTGCGGATATTCGCCCGGAGGGCCTTTTCGGCGGACGGCAAGCTCAAGGTGGAGCTTGCGCGCCTGAGCTATGCATTGCCGAGGATCGGAACGAAGGACGACGCCCTTTCGCGTATCCGGGGGGGCATAGGCCTGCGAGGCCCCGGCGAGACATCCATGGAAATCGCCCGGCGGCGGATCAAGGACAGGATCAGCGCAATACACGGCAAGCTTAAAAAGCTCGGCCTCGGCCGGGAGCAACGCCGCAGCCTGCGTAAAAGGTCCGGCGCCCGCCAGGTGGCGGTGATCGGATATACGAACGCGGGCAAGTCAACCTTGCTCAACGCGCTTACGAAAAGCTCCGTGCTCGTGGAGGACAAGCTCTTCGCCACGCTCGACCCCGCGTCGCGAAGGATAAGGTTCCCGAAAAACATGGAGGTGATCTTCTCCGACACCGTGGGCTTCATACGCGACCTTCCCGACGGGCTGCTCGACGCCTTCCGCTCCACCCTCGAAGAACTCAACGACGCTGATCTGCTGCTCCACCTTGTGGACGTGTCGGCCCATGATTTTGAGGCCGCCATAAGGACGGTGGAGGAAATACTCGGGCGCATAGGGCTTGCGAAGATACCGCGCCGGCTGGTGTTCAACAAGGTGGACTTGATCGATCCGGCGATGGCCGAAAACCTCGCCCGGCGCTACGGGGCATTGTTGATAAGCGCCGCCGCGCGGACGGGGCTTGACGCGCTCACGTTGGAGATAGCCTCCGAGCTGGACCGCATCGCCGTTGAAAAGACCCGCCAGGCCGTTTTCGAGGAATAAAAAAACGGGGCGCTTTGAACGCCCCGTCCATGTTTCTTGACTGCGGCCGCTTCAAGCGCAAGCGGCCTGCGCAATTTAAAAATCCTTGAAATCGTCGTCCAGCGGGATGAGATGCTCCGGCTTGCCTTCCGGCTTTGGCTTGGCCGGCTCGGCTGTGTGCCTGGCCGCCCCCTTCGGAGCCGTGTGGGCCACATGGCCTGGCAACGCCTTCAATTTTTTCGCCGCGGTATGCTTTACAGCGGACGGGGCCTTGCCGGCGGACTTTGAGGCAGTCCCTTCCACAAGCCCCGTAAGCTTGCCGACAATGGAGTTTAGCGTCTCCGCCTGGGCGGAAAGCTCCTCGGAGGCGGCGGCGGTCTCCTCCGCGTTGGCGGCGTTCTGCTGGGTCACCTTGTCCATCTGGGAAACGGCGGTGCTAACCTGCCCAACGCCCTGGGCTTGCTCGTTTGAGGCGGCGGCGATCTCCGCCACAAGATCCGTCACCTTCTTCACGCTTTCCACGATCCCTGTGAGCGTCTGCCCGGCGCGGTTGGCGATGTCTCCGCCGTTGGCCGCTTTTTTCACCGCGTCCTCGATAAGCGAGGCTGTGTCCTTGGCCGCCGTCGCCGACCTTTGCGCCAGGTTCCTCACTTCCTCGGCCACGACCGCAAAGCCCTTGCCGTGCTCTCCGGCCCGGGCCGCTTCCACCGCCGCGTTGAGCGCCAGCAGGTTGGTCTGGAACGCGATTTCCTCGATCACCTTGATGATCTTGCTTATCTCCTCGGACGACTTGTTTATGGCAGACATCGCCTCGATCATCTCGTTCATCGCCACGGCGCCCTTCTCAGCCTCGCCACGGGTCTCCTTGGCAAGCGAGTTGGCGTGGTTTGCGTTGTCCGCGTTCTGGCTGGTCATGGAGGTTATTTCCTCCAGCGCCGAAGATGTCTCCTCAAGCGAGCTGGCCTGCTCCGTGGAGCCCTCGGCCAACGACTGGCTGGCAGACGAAATCTCGCCGGCGGCCGCGTTCACCTGGGTGCTCCCCTCGCCCAATTCCTCAACTATGCCCATGATCGGCTTGGAGATGGACCGCGCCAGCCACACTCCCAAAGTCATCGCCAGTATCACCGATATGATAACGGCCACGATCATCGTCACCTCGGACAGCCTGGCGTTGGAATCAGCCGAGCTGAATGCGTCGTTGGCCAGGGTGACGTTAAGTTCGACAAGTTTTTCCAGCAGCGCGTTGGATTCGCGGAAAGTATCCGCCACAGGCCCTAGCACCTGCGTCTGGTTGACCAGCATCAGTTCGTCCGCCACGCCGGCGATTTCATGGATTTTTTCCATCTGTTCCTCGACAGAATGGCTGGCCTTCCGCACCTCCGGGATCAGGCCGGAAGCCTCGGCGTATTTACCGGCGGCCATCAGTTCAACAGCCCGCTTTCCGAGCGCGTGCAGGTTGTTATGAGGGTACTCTATTTCGTCGAACGCCTTCTGTAAATCCGGATTCTCGGGTTTATAGCTGAAATACCACTTTCCGAAGTTGCACTGTGTGGCGTCCAATTGCCCCTTGAACTCTTTTTTCTGGGCTATTGATTCAACCAGGCTTTGCGCCCAGTTAAAATGCTCGAGAAGTAGCGATTTTATACTGTACCTAAGTTCCATCGCGTCGCTGATCTTCATTTCGTCGAACTTCCTGGAGTTGGCCACGGCCTTGTCCAGTTCGGCCCTCCATTTCTCCCACAGTGGCTTGAACTGGCTCCACATCTTCGCCTCCTCGGCGGTCTGCGGAAGAGGCTCATAAATGGCCAGCCCTTTCTTGGCCTTGTCCAGGTATTTCGACTGCATGTCGTACTGAGCCTTGCGCTTGTCGATAGAAAGCTCGCTTATCGTGAGGGTGCGCATGGCCATCCCGGCCGCCGCCTGCCCCTCGGCCATCATCAGCAAGCCCTGCACGGAAGGCATCCGGACGCGGCCAACCTCCTCAAGGCCGGTTATGGCCCTGCTGATCCCGAAAAATCCTATGGCTCCAGTTATGGCGGTGATCACCGCCACCGCCGCGAAACCGGCTATTAGTTTGGTTGAAAGTTTCATCGTTTACATGCCCTCATCATGTTTAAGCTGGCACGGCGGACAGCGCCCGCCATTGCCACATCCATTGTCACGCCACCACCGCTCCGGGCAATCCCCTATCGCCCGGCTCAGGCGGATTGGTCATTTACCGCCTCCCTTTACCACAACAGGCTTTTCATGCTCCCGGGCCATCGAGTAGGAGACCGCGTCCCCCGGCCGGATAATATGGACGCTGAATATTATTTCAGCGGCGCACGTCTCCTTTTCGGTGGAAAGCACCAGGGCCTTGCCTATCACCCTGCGGATGCCAACCACATCCTTCTGGTCATCCTTTTCCGGGACGAACGCGGAGACCTGCGATGTTGTGATCTCGAAAATATCGCCCACTTCCACACCGGCGCCGGAACCTGTGTCCAAGTATACTATGTCTTTAAGAGAAAATCCGTTCCGGTCCTCTTTGCCGGCGAGCACGACACCGGACACGGTCTTGTCCTTCACCGGCCTGTCCCGGTCCACGGTGGGGGTCACGATGGCCTCATAAGGCTTGATGTTATACCCGACGCGCACTCCTCCGTAGGACCGGACAACCTTGGCCTTCGAATAGCCTTCATTGGCAGATATCACCTCTATCACCCCGTCTATCGACATCCGCCGCCCCATCGGTTTATCGGACACCGGATGCATGATGTCCTCTCCGGACGAGTGGAAAACAAGATACCTGGCCCCGGCCTTGGCGCCTTGCGCCTCCCCTTTGTCTATGTAAACCGTGTCGCCAAAAGAAAAGGTGACCTGGGCGGAGTTCTCCCCTTCCCTGATCATCCCGTAACCGTCCGCCGTTGCGGAAAGAAAACCGGCGGTCTCATAGGCCATGGAACGCGTGACGGGGGTCTGCCTTGCCTGGTCGCCGAAAAACTCCTCCTGCATCGGGCCGACGCTCAAAGTCTCCGGCAGGCCAGCCGCGATAGAGGGCTTTGCCTCCGCAGGCTTGGCATCCGCTGGATTTGCCTCGGCGGGATTTGACGGTCCGGCGTCCGAAGCCGCCGCCCTTCCGGCATCCCCGGCGATGACAAGTGACGCAACGGCCAGAATCAAAGCTAGTCTTTTTATCATTTCCATCACCCTCTAGTTTTTTGGCTCCCCTGGCCGCTCCATTATTTTTTTCGCGGTTGCCGCGGCGGCGCTGTCAGGATGCTTGTTTATCAGTTCCTTGAGAATCTCCTCCCCCTCGGCCGTCTGGTCAAGGGCAAGTTTGCACTGTGCTGTCTTCAACATGGCGTCTGCCGTTTTCGGTGCGCCCGGATACCGGGCGGTCACCTTCCGGAACTCTTCTGCGGCCCGCAAATACCTTTTCTGCTCGAAAAACGCCTCTCCTATCCAGTATTGCGCGTTGGGCGCCACGCTGGCGCCCGGATGGCGGCGTATCAGATAGTTGAAACCGGCCACGGCGGAGGAATAATCCTTTTTGTTAAAGTAAACAAGCGACTCTTTGTACATTTCCTCCGGCGAAAGGTCCTTGAACCGTGACTCCGGCGGCGTATCAAATCCCCTTTCAGGCTGATTGGCCCCGTCGGCAGGCGGTTCGGAAGCGGCTGTCTGGATTTCTTTTAACGCTCCCCCCTTCTCCTTTTTCCCCTGCGAGGATGCGTGGGCCCTGTATTCCCTCTCCTCGAATTCCCCGACCCGCTCCGTCAAATATGAAAGATCGTCATTGACATACGCCAGCCTTAAGTTAAGCTCCGACGTCTGCTTCTGAAGGCTCCAGACCTGGTTTTTGAGCGCATCCACGTCGTCCTTGAGTTTGCCGGTGTCATTGGACGCGCATCCGGACGCCGCAGTAAGCGCGAGAAACGTGACGCCAAGAAGCAACCCCACTCTTATGCGCCGGATTGCGATGCAAAATTTCATGCAACTAGCTTATAATTTTAACAAATTGTATTAAATCTGGCCTGTAAGGTCAAGGCATTTCAGGATGTTGACAATGACATCGGTCATTACAGAGTTCCTTGGAATAACTTGCTGATTGGGCGGTAAGTATCATACCTCTCGTTTTGCCGCTGTTCTCCTAATATAATAGCTTAAGTTGTGCGCATAAACTGGAAGGATAGTGGAATATGGACAGCGCCAAGAAAGCCGCCGTAATCGGGGCGGGAGCCTGGGGGACGGCCTTGGCCTGGGCCATGGCCGCCAACGGCGCATCCGTTAAGCTTTGGACGCGCAAACCGGAGGCCGTGGCGCTGATCAACTCCGAAAGGGAAAACCGGCTGTATCTGCCCGGCGCGCATCTGCCGGAAAATCTGGCCGCCACATCGGACGAGACGGCGGCGGTGAGTGGTTGCGATATCGTGATCGTGGCGATACCAACCCAGTTCATGCGAAAGGCGCTCGCCGGATTCGCCGGCCTTATCCCGGAGGACGCGATCATCGTATCCGCCTCCAAAGGAGTGGAGAACGAGACCCTCGCGTTGCCTGTGGACATAATCAGCCAAACGCTCGGCGAAAAGATCGCGGGCAACGTCTGCTGTCTTTCAGGCCCGTCGTTCGCCAGGGAACTTGTGAATAAACTGCCGACGGCGGCGACGTTGGCCTCCAAAAACGAAACGGCCGCCCGGACTGCGCAGAAATTCATTTCATCCGGATTCTTCCGCCTGTATGTCCATCGCGACGTGACGGGGGTGGAGCTTGGCGGCGCCCTTAAAAACGTGATCGCCATCGCCGCGGGGATATCCGACGGGCTCGGCTTCGGCCATAACACCCGCGCGGCCCTTATTACCAGGGGCCTGATGGAAATACGGCGGCTTGGGGTGGCCATGGGGGCGGAGGCGGAAACTTTCTCCGGCCTTTCCGGCATGGGGGACCTGGTACTCACCTGCACAGGCGACCTTTCGAGAAACCGCACGGTGGGCGTACGGCTCGGGCAGGGCGAAACGCTTTCGGCCATACAGGCTTCCATGACGGCTGTGGCGGAAGGTGTGGCCACATCATTGTCCGCCTTCCGGCTGGCGGAAAAACATAATGTGGACACCCCAATCGTCACCGAGGTCTTCAAGGTCTTGTATGAAAACAAAAGCCCGAAGCAGGCCGTGGCCGACCTTATGGGGCGGGAACTTAAATCGGAGTTTTACTGACAAAATGGCGGCGGACGAAATCGAAAAAATAGTGCGGGCGCTAGGCGAAGGGAAGATCTCCCCGGAGAAAGCGCTTGAGCGCTTGAAACATTATCCCACCGAGAACATGGGAGTGGCCGCCATAGACCATCACCGGACGGTGCGGCAAGGTTTCCCGGAGGTGGTCTATTGCGAGGGGAAGAGCGAAGCGGACGTGGTGGCCATCGTGCGCCGCATGGCGAAAACCGGGCATCCCGTGCTTGCCACCCGCGCCAGCGCCTCCAGCTTTAAAAAGATAAAAAAATTCGCGAAGAGCGCCGTGTTCCACGAGCGGTGCAGGGCCATCGTCATCGAGCCTGTCAAACGGCCCCGGGTGGGCAAAATCCTTGTCCTTTCCGCCGGAACGTCGGACGTGCCGGTGGCGGAGGAGGCGGCGGTGACGGCCATGACCATGGGCTCGGCGGTGGAGACCGTTTACGACGTGGGGGTGGCGGGGATTCACAGGCTGTTCAACCATATGGACAAGATACGTTCGGCCCGGGTGATCGTGGTGGCCGCGGGGATGGACGGGGCGCTGGCCTCAGTGGCCGGCGGGCTTGCGCCATGCCCGGTGATCGCGGTTCCAACGTCCGTCGGCTATGGGGCGGCGTTCGGCGGCGTGTCCGCCCTGCTTTCGATGCTAAACTCCTGCGCGGCGGGGGTGGCGGTGATGAACATAGACAACGGTTTCGGGGCCGGAGCGCTGGCCCACAAGATAAACACCATGACGGGAATCGCGGAGAAGAAAAAGTGAAGACCGTTTATTTCGACTGTTTTTCCGGGATAAGCGGGGACATGGTGATCGGCGCCATGCTGGCCGCCGGGCTGCCCCACGCGCGCCTGAAAGAGGAGTTGGCCAAACTCAATCTTTCCGGTTATGAAATCTCGTCGAAAAGCGTGAATAAATGCGGCGTGTCGGCGGTCAAGTTCGACGTCATGGTGGACGTGTCCAAACAGAAAGGGCACAGGCACTATACGGACATCGTGAAAATGATCGAATCGTCGGCGTTGAATGCCGATGTAAAAAAGACGGCTCTGTCCATCTTCAGGATAATCGGCGAGGCGGAGGCGCAGGTGCACGGCGTCGCCATCGAAAAAGTCCATTTCCACGAGGTGGGTGCGGTGGACTCCATCGTGGACATCGTTGGCGCTGCCATCGGTTTTGCCGAGCTTGGGATCGGAGAGGTCTTTGCGTCCGCCGTTAACACCGGATCGGGAACGGTGATGACCGATCATGGGCTGCTTCCGGTTCCCGCCCCGGCCACGGCGCTGATCCTGCGCGGCGTCCCCACATACTCCGAAGGGCCGGTCAAAGAATTGACCACCCCGACGGGGGCGGCGATCATCAAGGCGATGTCCAAAAGTTTTATGGCGCAACCGTTGATGACAGTTGACACCGTGGCCAACGGCGCTGGGGGATATGATTTTGACGGCAGGCCGAACGTGCTGCGTATGTTCGTGGGGGAGATGGGGGCCGGCTCCACCGGGCTTATCGTGGAACGGCTCATGGAGCTTTCCACCAACATAGACGACATGAATCCCCAGTTTTACGCTCCGCTGCTGGAATCGCTTTTCGCCGCCGGTGCGCTGGACGTGACCCTCACGCCGCTCCAGATGAAAAAGAACCGCCCCGCCACCTGCGTCACAGTCCTTTGCGAGCCGGAAAAGATGGAGGCGATGGAAGGGATCATTTTCAAAATGACCACCACGCTTGGAATCCGCCGCAACATCGTGGAACGCGCCAGCCTGCCGCGCAGGATCGAAAAGGTGGCTACGGCGTACGGGGAGGTCGAAGTGAAGGTGGCGACGTTGCCGGACGGCTCGACCCGGAAAACGCCGGAATACGAATCGGTGAAGAAGGCGGCGGAGAAAAGCGGAAAGACATTTGAGGAAGTTTATAAGGCGGCGGTGAAACTTCTTGACATTGATTGACGTTAACGCAAACATGAAACTGGATGAAAAAAAGGTGGAACAATGCGAATAACGTTTGAAGCGAAATTGCCGGCTTCTTTAAAAAAGGAGGGTGATATTGTTATCTCCCACTGCCCGGCGCTGGATGTGTGGTCGCAGGGAAACAATCAGAAGGAAGCGTTGAAAAATCTTATTGAGGCTGTCCACCTTTTTCTCGTGTCATGTTATGAAAGAGGCACTTTGGACAAAGCCCTTAAAGAATGCGGTTTTAAGCCAGCCAAACAAGTCAAGGCCAAGCCTTTCCCCCATGGATACAAAAGCATTACAGTTCCATTGCCGTTTGAATATTCCGGCAAACTCTCCCAATGTTCCGTTTAACTCCGGTCAACTGGAAAAAACTTGACTGCGTTTTCAAAAAAGCCGGTTTTGCACTTGAGAGGGAGGCTGGAAGCCATCGGGTTTATTCCAAGCCGGGGGTTGCCAGGCCAGTGATAATTCCCAAATACACCTCCGTTGGAATTGACATAATCAAGTCCAACTTGAAATCCGCTGGCATCGTGCGTGAAGAATACTTCCGGCTGCTTTCTTCCTGCTGATTTTTTAATTACCTCCCCGCCCCCTTCAACGCCTCCAGCATTTCCTTCTTCCCTTTGGCAAATGTCTGCGCGGTCTCCCCTTTTCTGTTCACTATCGTGACCTTGGCGCCTCGTTTGACCAGCATCCTCGCCGCGTCCGCCCGGTTGGCGCGGACGGACCATATCAATGGCGTGTCGCCGTTATTGTCACGGGCGTTTATGTCCGCCCCCTTTAATAGAAGCGAGTGCATCACCCCTTCCAGCCCGCGCCGGGAGGCGATCATAAGGGGTGTGGCCCCGTCCGTCTTGCGCGCGCGGACGTTTGCGCCGGACTCGATCAATATCGCCGCGGAGCTTTCGCGCCCCCACTGGATCGCCGCGTAAAGGGGAGTGCGCCCCCGCGCATCGGCCTTGTTGATCTCCGCTTTTTTAAGGATCAAAGTGGCTATGGCCGCTTCCGCCCCGCTCTCCGCAGCGTAGATCAGCGGCGTGTTCCCCTCCATGTCCTTGCCGTCAATGTCCGCCCCCATTGCGGCCAGCGCCTCCACTATCTCCTCGGCGTTGGCCCCGGCGGCGGTCATCATGGGGGTCTGCCCGAAATCGTTGGCGTCCGATACGCGCGCCCCGCCCTGTATCAGTATTTTCGCGGCCTCATCCTCCCCTTCCCTAGACGCTATTATCAGCGCCGTCTCGCCATGGTCTGTTCTGGCGTTCACGTCGGCGCCGCTGTCCAGCAATGTCCGCACGGTCTGCGCCACTCCCTTCCCGGAAGCGAACATTACCGGAGTATAACCTCCGGTGGTCTTGGCGTTCACGTCCGCCCCTGCCGCAATCAGCGCCGCCACAGCGTCCGTATGCCCCGCCATTATCGTGTGGACTATCACCGGAACGCCCTCTTCGTCCCGTACGTTCGGGTTGGCCTTTTTGCCAAGGGCGGAAAGCAAAGCCTCCACATCCCCGTTCACAGCGGCGGACACAAGGAGGGAATCGGGCCCGGGCGCCCCCTTCTTCTGCGCAAACGCTCCCGTGCCGCAAAACGCGATCAAAAAAGCCGCCAACCCCACCCGGACGAACATCTTTTCCATCATTCCTCTATTGCGTCATGAGGTCCGCAAGAGCAATCGTTGTCTTAAACGTCCAACACCCATATAATCCATTAAGACGATTCTACTACGGGAGGCCGATCACATGGCGGTTGACAAAGAGTTGCTGGACATCCTGGCGTGTCCAAAATGCAAAGGGGACCTGGCGCTGACAAAAGCTGGCGACGGGCTTATCTGCAAAGCGTGCATGTTGCAGTACGAAATAAAGGAAGACATCCCCATAATGCTCATAGACGAGGCCAAAAAGCTGGACAAACTCCCCGATGGAGCGAATTAGGCTCTCCGCCGCCGTCATCACAAAGAACGAGGAGGACAAGATCGGCGACTGCCTTGCCAGCCTCTCTTTCGCCGATGAGATAGTGGTGGTGGACAGCGGTTCCACAGACCGCACCGTGGAAATCGCAAAGTCCATGGGGGCCAACGTCGTCTTCCACGAGTGGCCGGGGCACATCCAGCAGAAGAATTTCGCCATCGGCCAGGCCCGGGGCGAATGGGTGATAAGCCTGGACGCGGACGAACGGGTGTCGCCCCGGTTGCGCGATGAAATATTGAAGGTCCTCGGCGCTCCGAAGGCCGACGGATACGCCATCCCCAGGCTTGTCCATTATATAAACCGCTGGATCCGCCATTGCGGATGGTACCCGGCGCGCAAGGTGCGCCTGTTCCGGCGGGACAAGGGGAAATGGGGGGGCGAAAACCCGCACGACAGGCTTTTCGTGGAGGGAAAGGTGGAGGACCTTAACGGCGACATCTACCATCTTTCTTTCGACGACATTTCCGAACATCTGCGCACGATAAACAGTTTTACCGACATCGCCGCCGCGGAACGGGGAGAGAAGCCCATTATGTTCCCCTGGCTTTCCATGATCCTGCGGCCGAAGGTCACTTTTATAAAAATGTATTTTCTTAAGCTGGGATTTTTAGACGGCGTGCCGGGGCTTATCGCCTCCGGCCTTTCGGCCTATCACGTGTTCTGCAAGTACATGAAGATTTGGGAAAGGCAGTCAAGATGATCCGCCGCGCGCTGAAAAAAGAGTTCGAAAAGGGACGTGCGGTGTTTTACCTTTTCGCCGCGGTCCCCGTGGCGCTGGCCGTCTCCCATCCGCTGCCGGCGGCGTTCACACCGTTCATTTCGGCGGCGTTCGCCTTCCCGGTGTTCTTCTATTATGTCCGGCGCGAAAACTACCAATCCGCTTTTGTGATGACGGCTATTTGGGCCGCTTTCCAGTTCGTGGCGGCGTCGTTGATGGCCGTAATGGATCCCGCCGGAATGACGGGAAGGCTTGGCGCCCCCGGCTCCATCCACGCCCCCTTCGCCTATATGCAATGGGGGACCGGCGAATTCCAGCGGTTCGCGCGGATGATGGCGGACGCTGTCTATTGCGCCGCGCTGGCGGGGATATCGGGCGGCGCCTTTTTCCTTGCGATCCTGGCGGTTAAGCTCAACGACGCGGCGCTGACGTTCGGCAGGTCCGTTCACGGATCGGCCGGATTTTGGGGAGCGCTGACTGTTTTCAAATTCGCAAAGCTTGCCCTTTGGGCCGGGCAGACACTTTTCGCCATGGGGCCGTCCGCCGTCTTTTACATGAAACTGGAAGGGCGGCAGGTGAAATTCATGCGGCCATTGGCGGTGATGGCTTTGGGAACTTTGCTTATACTGCTGGTGGGATTGTTCGGGGAAGTTTAGACGATACGCTGGCCTCAGATGGAGTAAAAGAAAAAGTGGACGATTTCCCTGAATTCATGAAACGGCGCGCCAATCGGATCAGCAAAGAATCGCAGCATACAGAGGATATTGAGGGCTACGTCCTCAATGGGGCGGATGGGAGCCAGATGGCGTTTTGGACATGCCATCAAGATCGAAATTCAAAAGAGCATACTCATGATTTTGACGAGTATCTGGTTGTCGTGCATGGGAAATATACGGTCATTATTGACGGCATGGAAAAGCCACTTCTTACCGGAGACGAATTCCACATCCCTAAAGGGATACCCCA
Organism: Nitrospinota bacterium; assembly: GCA_016235255.1. Classification (NCBI taxonomy): domain Bacteria; kingdom Pseudomonadati; phylum Nitrospinota; species Nitrospinota bacterium. The sequence continues at coordinate 22,958 of JACRLM010000075.1, forward strand.
TTCCGGAAAAGCCACAGCTGGCGCCCGAACTATTCACTTCTTTGGCGGCAAACGTATCTAGCAAATCTTGAAGCCGGTTATTTGCGCCAACTTTGTCTTCAGTGCGACATTTCTGTCTGCCTTGGCTGAGCCTATAGACAATTATCTAATTGTTTTTATATCAATTCACTAGTGTCCCAACGTTAGTCGAACAAAAACAGCTGATTGTCTGAAACCGGCTGAAATCCGTTTATGACAGTTTCCGCAAGCAGTTGATCCAACGGGGTTTTCTCGAACATTGTGAGGCTCAGAATCTGTAGAATTTC
>JACRLM010000076.1 GCA_016235255.1 Nitrospinota bacterium
AAATCCATTCTTCCCTTGCCAGTTTTCCCGTTACCGTTTACTCTTTTCATGTGACCTCCTTGCTTTCCGTTGTTTTCGTTCAAAAACATGGTAGCAGGTGAGGTCATACCTTCGTTTCAACTAAGTTTAGGACACTTTCTGCTGCCCCGCTCATGTGGTGGGGGACATGAATCTGCGCGGCGACATCCTCACAATCATGGACATAAGGGGATTATTGGGGATGCCCTCCGCCCCGCCCGGGCCGGACGCAAAGGTCATGGTGGCGCAGATTGGGGAAATCAGGGTGGGGATCATAGTGGAAGAGGCTGATGACGTCACATACCTTCGCCCGGCTGAATTAAAACCGGCGCCCGCCTCGGCGAGGAGCGGCGGTGAGGAATATTTGAAGGGCGCTTTTCCATTTAAAGGCGTGATGCTGGAAATGATCAACCTGGAAAAGATGCTCACGGGAGGCGAATTGTTGGTGGACGAAACGGTTTGATTACTTAGGAAAGCGGCCTTTACATAGCCTCCCCCTTGAGGGGGGAGGGCAGGGTGGGGGTGAAAATAAATCATGGCCAGTTGTGGAACCATGACAACTTTTTGCCGGACATTGAATGTTTCAATTTGCACCCTCCCCTCAAGGGATGGGTGGGTTTGACGACGGAACATAGGTTATACAAAGCCTACTTTTAAAAGGAGCGGACAATGTGGCGGAATATGAGGCTTAAAAAGCGGATACTTCTCGGATTCACCGCTCCGGTAATTATTTTCACGATCATGTCGGCGGTCATTTACGCGAACCTAATGGCGCTTCATAGCGCGTTTGACAATGTGGGCGGCACAGTGGAAAAAGTGACCTTGGCGGGTGATTTGCCACGCCATATGAACTTTACCATAGGAGCCGTGAGGGGCTACGTGATAACGCATGACAAAAGCCACAAGCAAAGCATAGAAGATGGATTAAAGGAATTAGACGGCGACACTGAAAGGCTTGAGAAAACATTGACTCATCCTGACCAGAAAAACCGCTTGAAACAGTTAATGGAGGTGGCCGCGAAATACAGAAAGGAAGTTGCCGAACCTTTAGTGCAAATCGTAGAAAGCGGCAAGAAGGTGGATATCATTTCGCTTGTCAATAAGGGGACGTCTTATGCCAGGGAGATGGACAAAATATCGGCCGATTTCAACGTCAAGGAAAGGCAGATATTGCAGGATGAGGAAAGCAAATTCACCGCCACTTTGAACCTGATGATCTACGAACTGATCGGGGGAGCCGTCGTGTTGATCGGCATTTCCATGGCTATCGCGTATTTCATCTCCAAAGAAACGTTCAAGAGCGTAAGCGAGATCGTCAATTCCATCTCAAGCTCCTCCGCCGAAATATCAACCACCGTATCCGAACACGAGCGCACGGCGACGCAGCAGGCGGCTTCCGTCAGCCAGACCAGCGCGACAGTGGAGGAGCTTGGAGTCTCCGCCCGGCAGACGTCCGAGCAGGCGGAAACGGCGGCGGCCACTTCGCAGAAGGGAGTGGCCCTGTCCGAAAAAGGGTCCGGCGCGGTGCAGACAACCCTGGACGGGATGGGCAGGACAAAAGACAAGGCCCGGATCATATCCGAGCAGATATTAAAGCTAAGCGAGCAGACGGGGCAGATCGGCGGCATGGCGGCCATGGTGAACGACATCGCAAACCAGGTGAACCTGCTGGCGCTCAACGCGGCGGTGGAGGCGGCCCGGGCGGGGGAGCATGGCCGGGGTTTCGCCGTTGTGGCGCAGGAGATACGCAAGCTGGCCGACCAGACTAAAAAATCAATCGAGAGGGTCAACGCGCTGGTGAACGACGTGCAGAAGGCGACAAACGCGGTGGTCATGGCGTCGGAGGAGGGGACAAAGACCATAGACGAGGGGGCGCAACTGACCGGGCAGATGGCGGACGTATTCAACAGCATATCCGACGCAATGAAGTCTATATACGAGAACGCACAGAAAGTCATGCTAAACGCCAGGCAGCAGGACGCGGCCATCGGCCAGGTGTCCGAGGCGGTGAACTCCATCAGCGGCGGAGCCAGGGAGACCGCCGCCGGGATAAGCCAGACGAAGATAGGCGTAGAGAAGCTCAAGGAGACCGCGGTGAGGCTGAAGGAACTTGTATGACGGCCGGCCTTTAAAAAGGAGAAGCGTGAAATGATAAAAGACGCGGAGATGCGCGATCTTTACAGGATCGAAAGCGGTGAGCGTCTGCGCGATATTGAAAATAGCGTTCTTGCCCTGGAGGCCAATCCGGCGGAACCCGCTCCGCTAGAACCGCTGTTGCGGGACATTCACAGCCTGAAGGGCGCTTCCCGGATGCTCGAGGTGACGGCGGTGGAGCGCATTGCCCATGCGATGGAGGACTATCTTGCGCCAGTGCGCAAGGGCGAGGCCGCGCTCACGAAAAACATGGCGGACACTATTTATAACTCGCTGGACGCGGTAAAGAGACTTGTCCGCGAAGCCGTCACCGGCGAGGAATCGGGAGTGGACATCCCGGCGGTTGTCCATTCTTTAATCGGAGACGCGCCTGGTCAAGTTGAAAGCTCCACCAACGCTCCGGCAACTGGCGGCGCCTCTGGCTCCCAATCGCGGGGGGAACCTTTGTACCAGATGGACACTGTGCGGGTGAAGACGGACAAGCTTGATTCCCTGCTCACTCACTCAGGAGAACTTGTGGTTTTGAAAACCCGCATGGCGCACAGGCTTGTCCAGGCTGAGGAAGCGATGGGCCTTTGCGACGAACTGGCGAAAGAGCGCCAGGATGGGAACGGGGTGATACGGCGCTTGAGCGCGGCGATTAGCGAACTGCGTGACGCGATAAACGAAGACGAATCAAAACTTGAATTCATTTCCAGCGAAATGGAGAACGGCATACGCAACATACGGCTTGTGCCGTTCCACGTTTTGTTCGATCTTTTTCCGCGCATGACGCGCGACCTGGCCGCTGCCCGGGGCGTTGAGACGCTCCTTTTGATCGAAGGTGGCGACACGAAGGCGGACAAGAAAGTCATCGAGGAGATGAAAGACCCGATCATGCACCTGATCCGCAACGCCATAGACCACGGTATAGAGCCGCCGGATGAGCGGGAACGGGCGGGAAAACCAAGAGCTGGAACAATAACCCTTTCGGCGCAAAGGACCGAAACAAGCGTGGAAATCCGCGTTGCCGACGACGGACGGGGATTGGACACGGAAACCATAAAACAGGCGGCCATAAAGCGCAAAATGATCAGCGCGGAGTTGGCCGGCGCCCTGACCGGACCGGACATACAGGCGCTCATCTTCGCGTCCGGATTTTCCACCAGCGCTTTCGCCACCGACATTTCCGGCAGGGGAATCGGGCTGGACGCTGTGAGGGTCATAACGGAATCGCTCAAAGGCTCCATCCATATCGAATCAACGCCGGGAGCGGGATGCGTGATGAGGATAAAACTGCCGGTAACGCTTTCGGCGACCCGGGCGCTGATCGTGATGTCGGAAGGGAGACGCTACGCCATACCTATAGAGTTCACCAAATCGGCGCGTATGGTCTCACGGGGGGATGTGTTCCCCGTGGAAGGGCGTGACACGATTGTGGTGGACGGGGCCCCTGTGGCCATAACCGGGCTTTTGGAAATACTGGAAATGCCGGCGGCCGGAGTGAAATCGTCAAGGAACGGGCAGGCTCCACGCAACGGATCTTTCCCATGCGTGACGTTGTTCGCTGGCGATCAAACCGCCGCCGTGCGGGTGGACGAACTGCTCGACGAACTGGAAATAACGCTAAAGCCCCGCTGTTCCCTGCTAAAGCGGGTCCGCAACATTTCCGGTTCAACAATTTTAGGCAACGGTGAGGTTTGCGCCGTTCTCAATCCACCGGACGTGATCCGGACAGTTCGCAAGCGCTCCATGCCCAAGGGTGCGGCCGTGGCCGCCGATTCGTCCAACGTGGCGGAAAGGAAGCGCGCGGTGCTGGTGGTGGAGGACTCCATCACCACAAGGACGCAGTTAAAGCGAATTATCACCGGAGCGGGGTATGACGTGGTGACGGCGGTGGACGGCATGGACGCATGCGAAAAGATGGCGGCCAGTTCGTTTGACGCCGTGGTGTCCGACGTGATGATGCCGAAGATGAACGGGCTGGCGCTCACCGCCAGGATAAGGGCGGACCAACGGTCTAAAGACCTGCCCGTGATACTGGTGACCACGCTGGCGTCGGACGCGGACAAGAAAAAGGGGCTGGAGGCGGGCGCCAACGCATACATTCCAAAGCCCGCGTTCGACCAGAAATTATTGCTGGAAACGTTAAGAAGATTTATTTGACCTGTTGCAAACCCGGCGAGAAGCGCGGTAAGGAGTGAGGAGTATGTGTCCAGCTTCGCGGACAAGCCTTCAAGGCGGCGGCGTCATAAAGGTCCTCCTGGTGGACGATTCAATTGTCGCCCAGGCGTTGCTGAAGAAAATGCTTTCGACCTCGCCGGACATATCCGTTGTCGGCTCCGCGCACGACGGTGAGGAGGCGCTTTCGATGATCCCCGTCCTTGATCCGGACGTCATAATTACGGACATTCACATGCCCAGGATGGACGGGCTCAAATTCACCGAGACCGTTATGGATAAATTCCCCCGGCCGATACTGGTGGTCAGCGTGTCGGTGGAAAGGAATTCGGTCAACGTTTTCCGGATGCTTCAGTCCGGGGCGATAGATGTGTTTCCAAAACCCAAGGCAGGGGGGGAAGAGGAATTCGCGCTGCGCGCCGGCGAGCTTATCAGCAAGGTCCGGATTCTCGCCGGTGTGCATGTGATGAGAAGAAAGGAGGGAATGGAGACGCACAAAGCCCCGCTGCCTTCTTCTTTATTGACCGGGGGAAAAGCAAAGAATTTCAGCCTCGTCGCAATAGGCGCTTCAACCGGAGGCCCGCAGGCTTTATACGAAATTCTTTCACGCCTGCCGCGGGATTTTTCCATACCGGTCATCTGCGTGCAGCATATCAGCGATGGATTCATAGACGGGATGGTGGAGTGGCTTCAAACAGGCTGCCAGCTTGAAGTCCGCAAAGCGCGGCACGGGGAGATCCCATTGCCGGGCAATGTCTATTTTCCCGGCGAAGGGGCGCATCTTATAGTGGACAGCTATGGCGCATTCAGGTATCTGGATGAGCCGCCTGTAAACGGGCACCGTCCGTCCATCACTCTGGCATTCAAGTCTATCGCGCGGGAATTCGGAAGCGGCGCCATAGGCGTCCTTCTCACCGGAATGGGGAATGACGGGGCGGAAGGGCTCAAAACCCTGGATTCGGCAGGCGCGGTGACCATCGCGCAGGACGCGGACACATGCGTTGTGTTCGGCATGCCCAAAAGCGCGATAGATATCGGCGCCGCCCAATATGTGCTGCCGCTCGAAGAGATAGCGCCGGCCATCATTCTAAAGATCGCTGGCGAAGGAAGGAAGTAAGCATGAATAGCAAAGCCGGGAAGGAAATCCTCATCGTCGAGGACAGCGAGGTGCAGGCCGTCCTTTTGCAAAGGATGCTCACCCAGCGCGGCTTTAAAATAGCCCGCGCCAAGGATGGCGAGGAGGGGCTTTACATGGCCCAATCGCATAAGCCCGCGCTTATCATCAGCGACATCATCATGCCCAGGATGGATGGATGGCGGATGTGCTGGCAGATCAAAAGGGACCCTGAAATAAAGGACACCCCGGTGATCCTGCTCACCCAGCTGTCTGAAGTGGAGGACGTGATAAGAGGGCTGGAGGCCGGGGCCGATTACTATATTACAAAACCTTTCGCCCCGGATTTCCTGGCCGCCAAAGCGGAATATTTTATCGCCAACCATGTCCCGGCGGCCGAATCCGGCGAGGAGGGTCCTCTTGACGTGACATACGCCGGGAAACAATTCCACGTCACCTCCGGGAGGATGCGGATTTTAAACCTGCTTCTTTCGATTTACGAGAACGCGGTGGAGCAGAACAAGGAGCTTGTCCGCGTCCAGCAGGGGCTTGCCACGCTCAACGATCAACTGGAGGAAAAGGTGCGGCTGCGCACGGCGGCGCTGATCGCCGAAGTTGACGAACGCATACTTGCGGAAGAAAAACTGAAAAGTGTGAACAGGGCGCTTAGAACATTAAGCGGCAGCAACCGTGCGCTTATCCGCTCTATCAGGGAGGAGGAGCTTTTGAGCGATATATGCCGTGTCGCGGTAAAATCCGGCGGATATCATATGGCGTGGATCGGCTACCTGGATAACCGCGCGGTGAAATCCGCCCGCCTGATGGCGTGGGCCGGGCCGGAGAATATGGACGGCAAGATGGTCCAGGCGGCATGGCCGCAGACTTGCGGCGATGATTGGCCGATGGCAAGGGCGTCGCAAAGCGGCGCGCCATTTATCGCAAGGGATATCCTGGATAATCCTGAGTTCGCATACATGCGCGGCCACGCCATTGATACCGGATATTGCTCATGCGCTTCGTTTCCCCTGAAGGTAAAAGGCGTTGTTATGGGCGTGGTGAATATTTATTCCACGAACGCGGAAGCGTTTTCCACCGACGAATTGGCCCTGCTTGATGAAATGGCCGGAGATATCGCATATGGCATAGGCTCGTTAAGGGAACGCGGGGCGAGAGAGAAGGCGGAAAAACAGGTGCTGGAAAGCGAGGAAAAGTTCCGCCTGATGATGGAAGCCGCTCAGGACGCTGTCATCCTGGTTGACGGTGACGGGATAACGCAGAGTTGGAACGGGTCCGCGGAGAGGATTTTCGGCTACGCCGCCTCCCAGACGTTGGGAAAATCCATAATAGACTATATAGTGCCGCCAGATAACCGGGAGGCCGTCTGCCAGTGGCTCGGGCAGTTCAAAATAAGCGGGTCCGGGCCGCTGATCGGAAAAGTGACCGAAGTGACGGCCATGAAGGCCGACGGCGCCTTCTTGCCGGTTGACATGTCCCTTTCATCCGTGCAAATCGGCGGCAAATGGATGGCCATCGGTCTGTTAAGCGACATATCGGAAAGGAAACAGACCGAGCAGATGCTTTTACAGTCGGAAAAAATGGCCTCAATCGGGCACCTTGCGGCGGGCATTGTCCACGAGATAAACAATCCCGTAAGCTACGTCAGTTCGAATATCGGTTATTTGAAGCAGGAAATCGGAAAATTATTCGAAACATTCGGATCGGCCCCGCAAAATCCGGAAGACTCGGAGCGCCGCATTGAAAATGCCCACAAAGCCGAAAAGGAATTTGTGGAAATACTCAAGGAGTCCGGCGAGGGGATCCAAAGGATCATCGCAATCATAAGGAACCTGAAAACGTTCACCCATGTTTCCGACGAAAAATGGGAGACTGCCGATATTCACAAGGTCATCACAGGATCGCTGAACATTGTCCGCAACGAAATTAAATACAAAGCGGAAGTGGCGATGCAGTTTGAGTCCAAATACGCGGATATGGTGGAGTGCATTCCCAACCAGTTAAGCCAGGTGTTCATCAATTTGATTGTGAACGCGGGGCAGGCCATAAAAGAAAAGGGAATCATAAGCATCCGCACAAGAGACGCTGGCGAATCGGTGGCGGTGGAGATAAGCGACACGGGCGAGGGTATTTCCAGGGAGAACATGAAACGTGTATTTGAACCTTTTTTCACCACAAAACCCGCCGGAAAAGGGACCGGGCTTGGCTTGTCGCTTTCGTATAAGATCGTCCAGAAGCACGGCGGGTCGATCAACGTAAAAAGCGATGCCGGGAAAGGGACGATGTTCACAGTAACGCTGCCAGTGCGCCATACTTCCAGTGGCTGATGATGACCATTACGCTGACATCTGATGCGTCACGTCTTGGCGACATCTTCCAGTATCTTCCTGACACTTCCTGTTTAACTTAATCAGTTGGAAGATTGTTAGAAGATTTTTCAACCAGCGCCGCGAGTTGTCCCTTGTTTCGCGGCTACGGCCAATACGCGGGCAAGTTCTCACCTGCCCGCCAACAGGTTGGCGACCATGGACATGAATTCCTTTGCCACCACCGGCTTGATGATAAAGCCGTTAGCCCCCAGTGAAAGCGCCTTTGCGCGGGCTGTGCCCTCGGCGGTGTTGGATGCTTCGGCGGACGTGGCGATCAATATCGGCGTCCCCTTGACATGCTCGATGCGCCTGGCGGCGGCCAGGAATTCAAAACCGTCCATCTCCGGCATGTTCAAATCGGAGATGATCAGGTCCGGGCTGGCGTCTTTTAACATATCCAGCGCTCCATTGCCGTTATCCGATTCAATGAACTCCGCCTTGAGTGAATCCAGAATTATCTCCTTCATCATCTTCCGATGCGCTTCCTGATCGTCCGCTATCAGGATCAAAACATCGAAATGGCGGAGGCTGACTTTAAAAACGCTTCCCTTGCCAAGCTCCGATTCCACCGTCAGATCACCGCCATGTTCCTTGATGATGTCGTAACAATATGGCAGGCCAAGCCCGGTGCCAGACTCTCCGTGGGTACCCTGAGTGGAGGTTTTGACTTCGCTCTTGAAAATATCTGGCAGTATGCCGGGGCTTATCCCGGTCCCTGTGTCGCCGACGCAAACGGCGTTTTCGCCGGGATCCCCGCCATATACCGTAATCTTGCCTCCGGCTTTGGAGAATTTGATCGCGTTGGAAATCAGGTTATGCAAAACTTCCCTGAAAAGCACATGGTCGGCGATCAGGCGGAAATCTTCCGGCAGCGTGTTTTCAATTTGAATTCCTTTTTTCTCCGCCAGTTGGCCGAGGCCGGCCACAACATCGGCGGCGAGGCGCTTTGGATAGACAGCCCTTTTCGCCAGGACCATCCTTCCAGCTTTAAGACGCGTCAAGTCCAGCAGCTGTTCAATCAACCGCAACATCGCTTGGGCGTTGTTAAGCACAAGCCGTTCAAGCGTGGATTTGTCTTCACCGCCCAGGGTTTCACCGTTTTCACGCAAGATATTCATGGTGGTGATAATGTTGCAAAGCGGCGAACGAAGGTCGTGGGAGGCGAGCGAAACAAACTTGTCTTTCATCTTTGTGGCTTCTTCGGCGATTTCTTTGGCTTTCTGGAGTCCGGCTGTGCGCTCGAGCACTTTGTTCTCCATGTCAGCGTAAAGACGCGCGTTCTCGACGGCGGACGCCACCTGCCCCGCAATCACCTGGATTACCTGCAACCGTTTGGGGCTGAATATGTTGCAGGCCAGATTATTCTCAAGATAGATAATCCCTGTCACCTTGCCCTGATGGACTATCGGAGCGCATAACACCGACTTGGGCCTCTCCTTCAGGAAATATGGGTCTTTTCCAAAACCTGGATCGGACAATGCGTCTCCAAGCACGATATTTTCGCTGGTGCGCGCCACGTACTTTAGAATTGAGATCGGGGCTTTGCCCTCGTCCAGCGGAACTTGCCCTGATATCGTCAAATCTTTTTTGCTTACCGCGCCTTCCGCCTCCAGCGACATTTTCCCGTCGTCAATCCGGATAAAGTAACCCTTTTCAGCGCCGGCGTTCTCTATGATGACCTTCATCATTTTCTCCAGAAGGGAGGTCATCCTGATCTCGGCGGATATGGCCAGGGTTGATTTCATTATGCTTTCAAGGTCCAGGCCGGAGTTTTCCTTGCCGCTGGACGTGGTGGACTCTGACGCCGTGCGCGTGGAGACACCGGATGCGTCAATTTTGGCCGCCGGACCGGAATTGAATCCTGAGACCAGATTGAGAATATGCGGGAATTCCCGTTCCAGCCTCTCCGCAATCCCTGTGGCGCCCCAGCCGCGATACCAATAGCTCGCTTCGCGCAGATGCTCCCGGGCCGCAAGTTTTACTCCGTTTGCATCATAAAACCTTCCGGCAAGCTCGTTTCCCAGCGCTTTGATGTTGATATAACCGTTTTCATCGGCGGACTGTATGGCCTCGTTGTAAAGGCCTGCCACCGCAAGGCCCGCCCCGCTGCGCCGTCCGATCTCAGCTTTTAACAGCAGGGCTTTGCTTTTGAAGTTGGAAGGATTCAGCGAGGCCCACGCCTCCAGTTTTTTCAGCTTTTTCCGGGCCTTTTTCAGATATGCGCGGTCTTTGCCTGCGTCATAGGCCGCGCACAGGGTGAGCGCATGCCAGAAATGATGCTCCACGGTGTGCAGCATGGCGATGGAATATTTCAGATATCCTTCCGATTCGGCGGCCATCCGCAGCGCATCCTCATGTTTTCCCCATAGATAGAGGGCCGCCATTTTATTCACAAAATAAAAATGGGAAAAGTGGAGGGATGTGAAACCTTTTATGTGTTCCACGAACTTCTTTTCGTCAAACTCCGCGTCCCCAAATGAAGACGGGCTTTGCGTCGCCCCTTCAAGGTTCCGGATCGTCCTTAACACCGCTGTCAGAGCGCCGGCCGCCTCGCGGCTGTTGATCCGGTCCATGAACGCCAGATAGTCCTCGCCGAGTTTTTTCACCTCCGGCAGCGGCACACCCCTGATGAACTGGCTTTCGGCCAGTGTGCAGGCGGCGCACGACACATGGAAGAAATCGCCGGTCTGAAGGCCGCTTTCGTATGCGGCCCTGTAGTAATCCTCGGTGATCCTGGCGTGCTCCATCCAGAAGTCGGTGAAATAAGCGGAGACGAAATTGACCTCGCTGCGCTGTTTGAGGTTGTTATTAACCGTCTCATAATAGTATTGACATAAGTGGATATATGCGTTACGCTGTAGTCCATGAAGAATACAGATGGGCGCGGGCTTGATAGTAAGACATTGACGCAGTTGCGCAAGCGGGCTGTGGCCTGTGTGCAGAG
>JACRLM010000077.1 GCA_016235255.1 Nitrospinota bacterium
CAGGTTGAGGAAAGTGAGCGGTTATAAACACCTGCCAGAACTGCGTGAGATCATGAAACGGGCTCTGGCGGGGAAGATAATGGTGAAAGCGGCGTGACGGTCATGCCGGGAGTTTCAACTAAAAAAGGGATTGACTCTTTTGCCGCATCAAGGTTTGGCCAGACGGGAATCGAATTTGAACGGCTGAAGTTTCAGTATCGTGATCCTGGCGAAATCGGGATGCGCCGGATTTATAAGATAATTGAATTCTGTGGGAACCACCACTGACGGAACCCTGAGAATCAGGCTCCTACATCTTTTTATCCAGTCCGTCCCTATCGCTTGCAAACGTGGTGGTATGGGATCATGTTCGCGCCAATTCCCTGGAAGAGAACCGGCTTCGATCCGCTCGATTTCAATTTCCGGAACCTTGGCTGAACACGCCATGTACTTTATTTTGGACAGCCGCCTGCGGTCAGATGTGTGCGCCAGTATTTCGAGGACCGCCAATGAAAGGGTTGCGGAGGTGTATGCCACGGGATAGCCCGGGAAATTCCATCTTCCGCCTGTTAAATGAGCTCCATGACCGCTAAACGCGGCATCGGCGTATTTAGCTTTTTCAATGCGGTAGAGGATCATATCCGTCAGGCCCTTTGTTAAATTACGGGAGGATATCGTTTTTCAAAGGGATTTCTTTCACTATGAAAGACACAAATTTAAGATATTTTTTCCTATCGCGCCATGACGATGGGAGTAAAGTCATTTTAACTGGCCAAGTTGTTCAGCCGTAGATTCCGTGCTCTATTCTCATCAGCACATCCTCGACCTTCTTGGTTCCCAGCTCCGTGTCCAGAAGGTTCAAGGGTCTCTCCCAGCTTAGTGCAGGGTTTGGATCATGTAGCCATTCTATGGCGTTCTCACGATCCTCTAACACATCCTCGGCCAGTGCGATTATCCGTCCCAGCCGCGCGAGCCTGTCCGACTCACCAGGCGCAAAACGCTGTTTGCCAGACTTGCGGCGGTCTATCGTCCGTTTTGAAATGTCCAGCATACGGGCCATTGTGTACGTATCAAGGTTGAGCAGTTTTTGGATGTTCTCAAACGCCTTGAAAGGAAGTCCTTCTTTAACTTCGACAATGACCCTGTCAATCTCGGATCGAGGCTCGCCACCAGGACGCCCCTTGCCGCCAAGTGGGATTGCCAATATCCTGGCCATCCCGCCGCCCGGTGTTTTTGCGGCCGGTTTTTGGCGCCGCGCAGAACTTTTTTGGGTCAACATGCTGTATTCCAACCGTATTTCTACCTAGATACTACGCCATTTGGCGAAAATATCAAGCCGTTTGTCACCGTCACTCCCCTTCCTTCTTCTTCCTCCTGAATATCGTCCTGAACAGCGTCTTGGGCTCTTCCTTCTCCTCTTCCTCTTCGTACGTCACCATGATGTTTTCATCTTCCGCTTCCGCCGCTTTCACCTGGGTCACACGGGCGCTCTTGAACATCGTCTTGTCCGGCGGGGCCGGGGCCTGCCATTCCACCGCCGCCACGGCCAGCTTCCTTGATACTTCCGCGTCGTTGATATGGCCGAATCCCGCGCATCCCAATACGAACATCAGCCCGGCCGCCTCCGCCGGGCCGGACGCCGGTTTGCCCGCCTTGGTCAACGCCGCCACCACCTCGTTCTCAAACGGGGCGCGCCCTTCCGGCAACGCCGCGGAGTATGGCGCAAGCGGCACTAGGTACGTCTTGACGAACGGCTCCGCCCCTTCGTCCCAAGCGCCGGGCTTCTTTGCCTCCACTTCCCAGTCCAGCGTCCATCCTTTCACCATCCGGTCCGCCCCGCCGGAGACGATCATCCCCATGTCCCAGCTTGCCGACACGGAGTTCACCGCCGCCGAATGCCCTTCGAACACCCGCAGGACCTCGCCCGTGGCCGCATCCCAGAACCTTATCTTCCCATCGCCCCCGCCGGTCACAAAATGCCGGCCGTCCAGGCTTGGCGTTATGGAATTCACCGCCGCCCCTCGGCTTGCGTCATATTTGCGGATCAATTCGCCGGTCATGGCGTTCCACACCGTTATGTCGCCGTTGGCGGAGCCTGCGTAAACTTTGTCCCCGGTGAAACCGATCGCAACGCTCAATACCGCCGCCATCTGCCCGCCAAGCGCTTCTAAGCAATCGCCGGACACCGGGTCCCAAATCCTCACGCTTTTGTCGTCGCTTCCGGAGATTATCATCTGCCCGTCCTGGCTTATGGCCACGGCCCGCACGGCGGAACTGTGGCCGCCGAAAGTCCTGGCGCATGAGCCGGACGCAACACCCCAAAGTTTTATATCGCCGTCGCCTCCGCCCGTGACTGCAAATACTCCGTCGGAGCTTAATCTGGCGGAATAGACCGGCCCCTTGTGCCCTTTGAGAGTGCGCAGCGTTTCACCTTTTTCCACGTCCCATATCCGGCATGTCCAATCGCCCGAGCCGGATATGGCCCTCATGCCGTCATTGCCCAGCGCCACGCAGTTCACCCTGTCCGTATGCCCTTCAAGCGAACCGAGCAGAGAGCCGTTCTCCATTGACCAAAGCTTCACGCTCCTGTCCAGCCCGCCGGAGACCGCTATGCTCCCGTCGCGGCTTATGTCCACCGACGCCACGTCCGAAGCGTGATCTTCCATCACAAGGCTTTCCCATCCCCCCTTGAGGGCGGCGCGCGGCTGCTTTATATAAATGGAACGCCACAGCTCGCAAGCCTCCTTGCCCCGGCTGTATCCGGCCTGCGCCCGGGCCTGGCGGATCAATGCGGCGGAGTCGGGGAAATCCCCTTTCTCCATCGCCTTGCGCGCCTCGGCCACCTTCGTCTCGTATTCCACTCCGGCGGAAAGCACCGTTTCGCTTGCCTGCACCCGGCATAGCGCCATCGGGGCGAAATATGGCGCGGGGCTCTCCAGGCGCAAAAGCGACACCGCGCCGTTCCACGCGCCGCAAAGCGCCTGGGCGCCAGTCTGGCTGACGCTCACGGAATTGACCACCCCGCCGAATCCCTCGAACGTGCGGATCACCCGGCCTGTGCGCAGGTCCCACAGCCGCACCGTCCTGTCGTAACCGGACGAAACGGCCGTCCTGCCATTTGGCGATGGATTTACCGACGTGACCGAACCGGTATGCCCCGCCAGCGATTTTCTTTGGGAGCCTGATTCCAAATCCCACACGCGTATCACATTGTCCAGCCCGCAGGTGAACACAAGCTTGCCGTCATAACTTAGGGCCACCGGGCCGGCGTCCGCCTGCAATTCGCGCACTAGCTCTCCGGAGGCCGCGTCCCACACCTTCACGGTGTTGTCCATGCTTCCGCATACAGCAAGCTTGCCGTCGGCGGACAACGCGGAATATCCAGCGGCGCCTTCAATCTCCCGCAACAACCGGCCGGTTTTCGCGTCCCAAATCCGTAGCGTGTTGTCCCAGCCGGACGAAAGGGCCACAGAACCGTCTTTTGAAATGGTCGCCGACGTGACCCAGTCCGTGTGGCCGTCGAACGAGAGTTTCTTCTCGCCCGATTCCATATCCCACAGCGCCATCGTTCTATGCCCGGCGGCCAGAAATGTCCCGCCATCCTGTCCCAGCGACAGCGCGGTGATGGAGCTTTGCGCCGCGGGTATCTGTTTTATTTTTTCGAATTTGCCCAGGTCCCACACTGCTATCGTCTTGTCGTCCCCGGCTGTCACCGCTGTCTTGCCATCCAATGATATGGCAACCGCCGTCACGGCGCCTTCGTGCCCCGGCTGGGTCTTTGTTATCCCTCGCGCGTTGGGCGCTTTTTTTTCCGCCAACGCCAACGCGGCGTCTATCTGCCCTTTCCCCCCGTCCGGCTCCACCGCCTTTAACGCGGCCTGGGCGGCGGCAACGTCATCCCTTTCAAGATGCGTCAGCCCCAGAAGCCATCCGCATTCCCACTCGTCCCGGTGGGAACGCAGCGCTTCTTCCATATGTTTCACAAGCGCCGTGTCCGACAGCCGCCCCATGCGCCACATGACAACACCCCTGTTGAAAGTGGACTCCGGATGGTGGGGCTGGCTTTGTAGGGCGCCGTTCCAAAGCTCCTCCGCCTCTTTGAGCCTTCCAAGGTCGAGAAGCGACACAGCCCTGTTGTTCAGGCTGTCCGCCACAGACTTGCCGATTTTGGGGACCGGCCGGGGATATGGCGATCCAGTCTGCTTACGGTAAATCTCCCGCAACACGTCCGCCACGGCCATCATGTCCTCCGGCCTTTGGACTGGATCGTTTTTAAAGCACCACCTCAAAAGCTCCGCCAGTGAATCCGGCATCACAGGGGCGCCAGCGCGGCCTCCCCCTTTTAAAAACTCCTCAAGAGCCTCCCCTGCCACCACGCCGGACATCCATGTCACTTCGCCGGTGAATATCTCCAGCACGGAGGCGGCCCACGACCATATGTCCGTCTTGCGGGAAAGTGGGCTGCGTAGCGCCTGCTCCGGCGAACAGTACGCCGGTGTCATCCCGCTGGCTCCCACAAGTTCGCTCCCGCCCGCGTCAGAAGCGGCCCGGGCCCGGGCAAGGCCGAAGTCGGTCACCTTGGCAACGCCCATGGAGGTCATCATCACGTTGGCCGGCTTTATGTCCTGGTGCACAAGCCCCTGCTCGTGGGAGTGCGCCAGCCCCCAGGCGAATTGGATCGCCACGTCGAGTATATGCCCGATGTCCGAAAGCTTGCCGCCGCGGATCCAGTCCTGCATGCTGCCGCCGTCTATGAACTCCGCGAAGACCCGCGGGGAACCGCCAAGCCTGCGCACGTAATAGCAGCTGACCACGTTTGGATGCAGGCCGAGGTTGACCCACGTTTCCGCCTCCCGCTCGAAATTCTCCGCGCCGCCGGCTTTCAAAAGCTCCTGCTGGCGCGGGCATTTCACCGCCAGGTCCAGGTTCCATCCCAGATGGCGCACCTTGAACACCTTGCCCATCCCGCCTTCGCCCAAAAGCCCGCTGACTTCATATAGCCCCAGGATCACGTCCCCTGTCGCCCAATCGGCCGGAACAGACTCCTCGCCGCCGGCCACAGCCTCTCCGTCCTCGCCCATGAATGCAGTCACAGCGGGCGATTCATATGTCCCGAAATCGGCGATGGTCTCCCCCAGCCCCGCCCCGCCGTGAAAATCCCCGGCGAGGGTGATGGCAGGCCCCTCGTCATACTCCATCGTCCCTCCGGGGACGGTCTCCCCGCCATATGCCGCCGCCGCCAATGGCGAAGCTTCATCCTCGAACGCCACCGTGCCCCCGGGGCCGCCAGAGGTATCCTCGAATGCAACCGTGGCCGACGGCTGGTTTGCTGGTTCACTGAAAGCAACCGTGGCTGACGGTTGGCTCGCAGGTTCGCCAAAGGCCACGGTGGCCGATGGCTGCTCCGGTTGCGGCGCCGCATGGACCTGGGATTCTATCTTGAACTTTGCGCCGCATTTTTTGCACGTGGCGCTTTTGCCAACATGCGACGGATCCACGTGAGGGTATTTGGCGCCGCAAGAGGGGCATTTTATTTCCATAAATCCTCTTCCAGTCATATCCGCTTTATTTTTATTACCCGAGTCTTGTATTTCGTTTCAGTGCTGGACGCCTCGTCGTCCCAAACGTCCACCACGATCACGGTGATGTTGTCCGATCCACCGGCCGAATTGGCCGCCTTGACAAGGGCTCCGCACGCTTCGCTGGGGCCGCGGGCTCCGGAGAGTATCTTCCTGATTTCATCGTCCTCCACCAGCCCCGTAAGCCCGTCCGAGCATAAAAGCAGCCTGTCTCCATTCACCATCTCCAGAAACTTCGCGTCCGGCAGCGCCTCGCCGCGCATCCCCACATGGCGGGTTATCTGGCTCTTCGCCGGATGTTTTTTGATCTGCTCCTCGGATATCTCCCCGGAATCGAGCAATAGCTGCACCAGCGAGTGGTCCGTGGTCATCCTCACAAGTTTTTTGCTTCTGAAAAGGTATGCCCGGCTGTCGCCCATATGGGCGATGACCGTTCCGGCGCCCCGGAACAGGGCCATCACCACCGTGGAGCCCATGCCATATAACGCGGGGCGCTCCGAAGTTTCGTTGACGATCTGCTCGGAAAGCTCCACAATCGCCGCCTTGACCCGGTTTAGCGCCTCATCCCCCTTGAACGACGACAGCTTCGATGTCCATGATCCGACAAGCTGCGGCAGGGCATCCACCACTATCCTGGAGGCCACCTCCCCGGATGAGTGCCCACCCATCCCGTCGGCGACGATGAATACCCCATCCTTGCCGTCCATGAACAGGGAGTCTTCATTGGAGGAACGGACACGTCCCTTGTCCGTCACCCCGGCGAACGATTTGATCCGGATCAAACGGCCTCCTCGATGGCTTTTTTAAGCTGGACGGCCGATTTGAACGTCATGTCCGGCTGGTCTATCAAGGCCATGTCTATCACCTTTGCCAGCTTTTCCGGCACGTTGGGATTCCTGTCCCTTATCGGCACGGCCTTGTTCTGCAGCACTATCTGCCATGGATCCTTCCCCCTCGGAAAATCCCTGGGCACCGAGCCGGTCATCATGCTGTACAGCGTGGCGGCGATGGCCCACACGTCCACGTCGGGCTTTGCGTACTTGAAATTAATCACCTGCTGGCGCGGCATGAAAAGGGGGGTGCCCGCCGACGAGCCGGTCATCGTCTGGCCGCTCAGTCCAGCCAGGTCGAAAGCTTTGCCAAGCCCAACGTCCGCTATCTTGGCGGTGCGCTTGCCCCCCGCTCCGGAAAGAAAGATGTTGGCCGGTTTTATGTCCCGGTGGACAAGCCCCTTGGCCTGGCTTTCGGTACCGTCCGCAAGTTTAACGTTCACCGTGGCGTTGTGGATCGCGTCCAGCCCGTCGAGCGCCTGCAACGCTATCTCCACGGCCTCGTCCACGGGAAGCGTCCCTTTTCTCGATTTCATCAGCCCCTCCAGGGAGCCAAGATCGCAGAACTCCATGGTGAAATAAAAGACCCCGCCCGAATATCCGGTCTCCAGAAGCCGGACCACGTTTGGATGGTCCACCGCCCGGGCGTTTTCCACCTCGCGCAGAAACATGTCCTTGGAACGCTCGTCGGCCGCCACCTGGGGGAGCATCACCTTGAGCGCCACCTGGTGGTCGTCGCTTTCGCGCCGCGCCAGGTACACCGCCCCCATTCCGCCGCGCCCCAGCTCCTTGATTATCGAATAGCCTTTCACGCCTGCCACACCCTCGTCGCCGCCGTTCGCCTTTTCTATGAGCGCATGCACTATGTCCAGCGGGTCCTTCCGGCAGGCCATGCATATGTAAACTCCGTTGCGGTTGGCCGCCTCGTTTACCACGTCCCTGCCGCACTTGGCGCATTTCCTGGAAGTGATGGCGCCGGGCTTCGTGCTGTCTAGCATCCTCGTGGATCCCTGGCACGACGGGCAAAGGTACACCCCTTCGCCGGGGGAACACTCGCCCTCTATTTCCTCCGGGATTTCCTGGCCGCAGTGCTGGCACACGTGGGGAATCTTGACTTCGATCTTGAAAGTGGTCTCGCCGAGCTTTATCTCGTCCCCGTCCTTCAGGTCGTGCTCCGGGAAGGTTATGGACGATGTCTCCGCCGCGGACACTCCCGCCGGCCTCATGCCGATCTTTTTACCGTTGACGAAAGTGCCGTTGAGACTGCCAAAGTCCCGCACACGTATGTCCGGGGGATTAATGTCGAGCATGCAATGGTGGCGGGAGATGGTCTTGTGGGCGTCGTCGTCGGGGAGCCTCGGGTCGCAGTCGAAAGCGCGGCCGATAAGGCGCGTGGTCCTCTCGTCAAAAGAGAACTTAAGCCCCTCAAGCTTCCCTTTGATCACCGACAAGATTACCTTCGGCGGCATAAAGACCTCCGGTTAAAACCCAAAACCACCATAGCGCCCCAGGCGCTTTTCACAAGGTAATTATACGCGAAACGGAGGAAGGATATAGTTCATTTCACTGGATGGTAAATATCCCCGGTTCCTGGCATTTTTGGCTCAATTCCAGGCGAAACTTGACCGGGGCGCCGGACATTATTATCATCTGGAAAAAATGGAACTTGTTTTGATATAAAGGCATGAAGGTTTGCCGCCAGTAAAACTGGTCGGGGCGAGAGGATTTGAACCTCCGACCACCTGAACCCCATTCAGGTACGCTACCAGGCTGCGCCACGCCCCGATTTTCCAGAAACATCAATTCTACACGTTTCTCCGCCCGGCTTCAATCTCCCTTGCGAGCTTTTTGCCTAATGTTTCACGCCGTGCGTCGCGATCACGCGGAAAACCGTCATGAAAAGTATCTTTATATCGAGCAAAAGGGACATATTTTTCAAATAGTGCTCTTCCAGCGCCACCTTTTCGGGTATGGCCAGTTCGTCCCGCCCGTTCACCTGGGCCCATCCGGTGACGCCGGGGACAAGGTCGTTCACCCCCTTTTCTTCCCGCAGCGCCACCAGGTCGTTCTGGTTGAACAGCGCCGGGCGGGGGCCGACAAAGCTCATGTCTCCCTTCAATATGTTCCATAGCTGCGGAAGTTCGTCCAGGCTGGTCTTGCGAAGGAACGAGCCGATGGGGGTGAGAAACTGTGACGGATCGCTCATAAGGTGCGTGGCCACCTGCGGGGTCTTTATTTTCATGGTCCGCACCTTTATCATCCGGAAGGTCTTCTTCCCCCTGCCCACCCTTTTGGAATAATGGAAAACCGGGCCGGGGGATGTGACCTTCACGGCGGCGGCGACGGCGGCCATTACAAGCATGGAGGGAACGGCGAGCAACAGCGCCAACGCAACGTCGAATACCCGTTTCACCATACGTTCCGGACTTTCTCCCGTCTATAGTTGAAAAGCATCATACCAAATTATGAGTCTCTAGCAGGCCGGGCATGTTAGAAATAAGCCCGTATTTCCACGGTGAACGTGGATGGGGCGCCGCCATACTGGCTTTGCGCGCCGGTGACGGACGGCGGATCGCCCCGGGGTGACGAAAAACCAAGCGCCATCTCCATCTCGTCGGCGAGGGAATAAAGGAAGTATAAATAAGGGGCGTACGATCCATCGTCCAGGTTTATCACCGTCACCATCTCGCCCGTCAGCAACGGGGTGAATTCGTATCCGGCGCCAATGGCGGCGTAGTCTCTGGCCGGGTAATACTGGCCGGCCTGATAATCTTCCGCCGCTGTGGCGCCCGCGCCGTTGTGATAGTATTCAGCCCTCAAGGTAAGGCTGTTCTCGTATTTACGCTCCAGTTGAACGGCTATCTTCGCCGCTCCGGGCGCCCCATCTTCCGGATGGACGTAATGCCCCTCTCCCCTTATGCCCAGCTTCCCGATCTCCCCCTGGAACGATCCTCCGGTCACCACATCTCCATGGGCCCGTCCGGCCAGCGCCCCAATCTCCAGTCCGGCGGCTGATGTGGTCAATCGCGCCACATACGATGATTCGCCCCAGTCCACCCCATCGCCGTACCCGGAAGGGTCTGCGGGCTTTTTCTCGTAACCTAACGCGCTGGCTGCGGTGAACTGTGTCAGGTCGCCAAGCCGGGCCTCCACCCGCACGGCGTCCACGCCCGGTTTATACAGCCTGTAGAAAGTCGAAGCGGCGAACGGGGCGAAAAAATCGTTGGGGGTGAAATAATAGCAGGTGGCCATGCTGATTGGCTGGCGCCCGGCGATCACGTCCACCGGCCCGGCAGTGGCCCTCAGGTTGATCCTGTCCACATCCAAAAACGCCCGTGAGCCGCCATCGTTTCTCTCCGTCAGGTAAAGCGCCGGGCTTCGCATGACGCCGTAAGACGCTGCCCCGGCGGTCTGCGGAACGGTGGTGGAGACCAGCCGCTGCTCGGCGTGAAAATCCAGCTTGAGAAATTCACGGTACGTCCCTTCCAGCATCAGCCGGGCGGATATGTCCGTCCCATTATCTGTGGAGTGCGGATATATAAACGGCAAACCGGGATTGGAGCTAATAAAGACCGACTGATGGAACAGTATCCGCCCCTCCACATTCCCATCATCTGATTCAGACTTATAAAATGCGCCTGAAACGCCAGAGGACAAAACCAACGCCATTACGGCCAGCCATGAGGCCCTGATCATGGGCCGTCCGGGTTTGCGAACGTTTCCGATTCCACCTTGCCGTCCCGCATGACGATGATCCTGTGCGCCCTGTCCATGACCCGTTTATCATGGGTGGAAAAAAGGAAAGTGACGCCGTCCACATGGTTGAGCCGCTCCATAAGCTCCAATAGCGAATCGGTCGTGGCGGAGTCCACGTTGGCCGTCGGCTCGTCGGCCAGCACGATGGCCGGATCGTGGGCGATGGCCCGCGCTATGGCGACGCGCTGCTGCTGGCCGCCGGACATTTCGTCGGGCCGCCGGTTCTCAAGCCCGGCAAGCCCGACTTCATTCAGTATCGCCATCACCCGCTCACGCCGCTCCTTCTTCGGCCGGCCCTGAATGGAAAGCACGAACTCCGCGTTCTCATACGCCGTGAGCGTGGGGACCAGATTGTACGCCTGGAATATGAACCCTATCCTGTCGCGCCGCAGGTGGGACAGCTGTGAGCGGGACAACTCCGCCAGGTCTCTCCCCTCCAGCGACACCTTGCCGGACGTTGGTTTGTCCAGCGCGCCGATCATGTTAAGCGTGGTGGTCTTGCCGGAGCCGGACGGGCCGCAGATCACCGTGAACTCCCTCCGCTTGACCGTAAGGTCGAGCGATGACACCGCCGCCACTTCAATATGGCCGTGGGAATAGGTCTTTGTGACACCCTCCAGCTTCACAATCGGCCCGCTATCGTTCATTTTCTCACGCTCGAAAGCCAGCCGACGAACCCGCCAGCCATGACAAGTATTCCGGTGAATATAACAAGCTCCGCGCCGTCCGGCATGGACACTTCCAGAAAAGAGACCGCGGGATCGGCATTGTCATAATGGACTTTCACTTTTTTCCCTTCAGGATACCTTGCGGCGATTTTCCGCGCCTAGGCCTGGCTTAAGTGGCCCGAGTCCGTTTCGCCGAATGATATCGCATCGTTTTCATGTTTCGCCCCGCCTGCCTCGAATACGTATTTTATAACAGCTATGTGGGCCGGTGATTGCGCCGGAGCCTTTGCCGCCTCCACCCGGGAGACCGTCACAATGCCCTCGGCCACCGGCCATCCGCCGGCGTTCACCGCGCGAATCACACCGTAAAATCCATAAAATATCGTGGCCGCCCCACACACCGCCATCACCGGGAACAACTTTCTCATATTATCCCTGCGGCAGGTCAGTGCAGCCCGCCGCCCATATTCAGCCCGGCGACGCCGACTATTATCAACAGCAGCGACACGGCCTTAAGCCATGTCGCCGCCTCGCCGAACCATAATATTCCTATCATCGCGATGAGCGCGGTGCCGAGCCCGCTCCACACCGCGTATGCCACACCCACCTCCATTTTCTTCAACGTCATGGCAAGCGCGCCAAAGCTCAATCCGTAGAAAACGAACAAAAGGATGGAAGGAATGGGCTTCTGGAATCCGTCCGAAAGTTTCATGCAAGTCGTCCCGGACACTTCCATCAGAATCGCCACCACAAGGTAAATCCAGCTTGCCATGATTCAACTCCGTTATGTTCAGATAGTCTTCAAGCTCTCCACAGGGACCACCCTGCCCGCCTTCCACGCCGGGTACAGCCCCGCCGCCACCGCCAGGGAGAAAACGCCCGCCAGTATCCACATCACACTTTCCCGGTATAGCCGGAATTTCAGCACCGGATCTATCAGCACCCCGCTCACGTCCGTCCCCTCCTGCCAGTACCTGCTTAAGTCCAGCCCGACCTGGTGCATATACACGTACCACGGCGCCGTGACAATCACTCCCAGCGCAAGGCCGATAAGGCCCAGCCATATTGATTCGACCAGGACCATCATGAACAGCCGGGATGGGCGCATGCCGATGGCCAGCATCACGCCAAATTCGCGCTGCCGCTCCAGCACACCCATCATCATCGTGTTCAATATTCCCGCCGCTATCATTATCCCCACCAGGAACTGATAGAAATAGTTGAACGCCCTGTCCACCTCCACGTGCCCGGCAAGTTCCGCCTGCGTCTGGCTCCATGTCATGGACTCCACCCGCCGTCCGGCCAGAACGGCGGCTGCGGCGTCCCTTGCGATATTGGCGTCCCGGTAATCGTTTATGAACACGGACACGATCGTGGCCTCGTCCGGGGCGTATCCCAATGTCTGCCTGGCCGAATCTATGGGCAGCAGCACAGTGGCGCCGTCAACCTCGTCCACCCCTGTCTTGAACACGCCGGACACTCGGGCCATCTCGCTTACGATGTCCCCTTCGGCTGAAGTGGTGGTGTATATGAACTTCTTGCCGATCTTCAGGTTAAGCTTCTCCGCAAGCCTGGATCCGACGAGCGCCCCCCTGCCGGAAGTCCCGTCAAACACCGCTCCTTCCGTGACCGAGCTTAGAAACACGTTGGCGTCCGGCGTTTCCATGGCCGGGTCTATTCCAATGAACACTCCACCGGCGCTTTTTGACGCGCTGGCGAACATTGCCTGGCCGCTGATCCTGACGATGGCCTTTTCCACCCCCGGCTGGGCCAGAAGAAGATCGCGGATTTCACCCGCCGCGCCGATCCGTTTGGAAAGCGTGGGGCTGGCGTTGTATCCGGCCGGCTCTATGGTCACATGGCCAAAGCCCATCTTGGCGCTGGTGTTTATCATGTTTGTGTACGAATAATCCCCCATCGCCGTGAACGTCACGGACAAAAAGATGCCAAGCGCAATGCTAAGCGCCGTTATAAGTGTCCGGCGTTTGCGGCGCATAAGGTTGCGGGCGGCCATCCTGTTTATCATCCGTCACCTGTGATAGATGGCTTCCCTGGGATTGATCATGGCCGCTTTTATTCCCGGATATATCACCGCCAGCATCGCCACAAGAAAAAGGACAGCCAGCGGGAAAAGCACCGCCCCGGGGGTGACCCTTGCGTACCACACCGGATCCAGCGCCACTCCCCCCGCCGAAATGCCGGTGGAAACCCGTGAGAGGTCTATGCCATGCGATTGGGCGTACAGCGAAAGAGGCAATCCGGCCGCGCACGCCAGGACGCAGGCCACCGACGCCTCCAGCGCGGCCTCGGTGAGCACGATCCCCATAAGCCTCATTGGGGACAGCCCCACAGCCTTCATGACGCCGAACTCCGGTATCCTCTCGAACACGTTCATGAGCATTGCGTTGAGAGTCACCATCACGATGGCGGAATATGTTATCAGCAGCATCAGCGTGGTCATCACCTGGGTGATGTCGAGCATGCGCGCGATCACGGGGCGCATCTCCCTCCATGTCTTCGTCTCCAGCCCCGCCGCCGCCGCCCCAACCTGCGCCGCCGCCGTCTTCATGTCCGGGACCACGCCACGGCGGGACACGGCTATCTGGTGCGCACCATTGGGCATGACCATAACTTCGCGGAAGACCGGTTCGAGCATTATCACTCCGGCCCTGTCCGTCCCCTCCCCAACGAGTTTTAGCACTCCCCTGACAATGAAAATTTCATTGGCCGTGGAGCCGTCCATCGCCTGGCTGACTATCACGATTTCGCTCCCCGGCCCGGCGTTGAGGCTTTTCGCCAGTTTCTTTCCTATCACCACCCCTTTGAGGTCGCCTGGCGACAGCCAGCTCCCTTCCGATATGTGCCGTTGAAGCTGGGTGACGGACGCCTCGCGCTCAAAGTCCACCCCCTTCATCCACACGCCGCTGCTTGCCTGGCCCGCGGCCGCCAGGCCGAATCCATACAGCCTGGGCGCGGCGTTGTAGCCCATGGCGTCCAGTTTTTCAATCAGCGCGGCGGGATCCTTGACTGTATAGTAGATGTCCGGGTCCTCCCGGTATTTGGGCGAGTGTATCTGCATCTCGCCCGTCTCCATCTCCACCACGTTGCGCTCGATGGTCTCCACGATCCCGTCCACAAGGGTGGAGTACAGGATCATGATCCCGCCGGCAAGGGCCATGGCGCCCACCGTGGCGGCGGCGCGCAGCCTGTTGCGCCCCAGGTTCCTGAAAGCAAGCGTTGCCATGTTCATGGAGCCGTCACCTGCGAAGCTCGGAAATGGAAAAAAACGCGTCTCCAAGCGGCATGTCGAACTGCAGTTCCTCATAGAAAAGCTCAGTGTACTCGTCCGGTTTGCCGGACGGCGTCACCCTCTGGATGGCGGGCATCTTCCTCCCCCCGAACATCTTCACATCCGAAAACGTCATCCGCCGCACCGGCGCGCCGTCCTCATCGAAAAAATCCTCGCGCACGGGGATGTAATTCTCCCCGTCAATTTCCGTGAGGAGGACGATTTTCCCCCACACCACCGCGGCCTCCGGTTTTGGGATCAAGGTGAACTCCATCATCTCTTTCCCGTCGCGCCTGCCTTCAAAGGTGATCCTGGTCTCGTAGTCGTCGGTGAGCCTCGATTCTTTCACCAGGTCGTCATTTGTGAAATGGCTTCCCATCCATGACCCCATCATCATGCCGGATGTGAGCCTTATCGTCCTGTCGGTCTTCGGCAGGTAGGTGTATATCTCGGTACCGGACTTTAGCGTGGCGGTCCCTTTTTCCTTGATAGGGGAGATGATGCGCACCAGCGTTTTTTCCTTCCCCTTGGACCACGCCTCCATCCCGAGCGAGCGGGTGTAGTTGGCCGTCTTGACGCGCATCATAAGCTTCGCATGGGAGGACTTGCCGCGCCACATGTCGTCAATCTTCCGCAGTATCTCGTCCGCCCGGGAAGAGGAAGGGAAAGCCTCGGGCGCATGTCCGCATATTATCGCGGCGGCGAGGACAATAATCGCGGCGGACCATTTTGTCTTCATATGGTTCAATTATAGACCGCAACCTCGGCTCCGCGCCACGGTGAGAGGCGGCACGTCTGAAAAGGGGGGGGCGACCGGCGGAACCGCTATTTCCCGGCGGGCGCGGCCTGGTGTTCCCGGCGTATCTTGTTCTTTAGAGCTTCGATCTCTTTTTCAATCTCCTTGCATCTTCCGGCGAGGGATGGATTCGTGCATGCGCGGGTACGTTCGTGCAAAAGGTTGGTGAGACGGAGATTTTCGGCGGGCATGTCGTAAGCGTGCATGCCGGAATAAAACATGGCCGCCGCGATAATGGCCAGCAATATGACGGACGCGGCGAAAAGCGGGATGTAACTGTGGCGTTTGCCGATTTCCTCTTCCATCTGTTCAGCGGCCATGCGGCGGCCTCACTGTCCCTCTTTTTTCTTTTTGGCCTTCACGGCCCCGGCCTTGGACGCGGCTTCCTTCTTTTTAAGTACGATTTGCTCCCAATATAAGATTATCGGGCTGGCCACGTATATGGACGAGTATGTCCCCACCACTATGCCGACCATTAGCGCGAAGGCGAAATCGTGGATCACCTCCCCGCCAAGGAAAAACAGCGCCACCACCACCAGCATCGTGAAACCCGATGTAAGGATCGTGCGGGAGAGCGTCTGGTTCACCGAAAGGTTCAAAAGGGCCTCAATAGGCATCCCCCGCTTCAGCCGGAGGTTCTCCCTTATGCGGTCGAAGACCACGATAGTGTCGTTGAGTGAATAACCGATGATCGTGAGCACCGCCGCGAGCACCGTGAGCGTGAATTCCTTGTCCAGCACCGAGAAGGCGCCCAATATCACAAGCGGATCGTGGATCGTGGCGAGCACCGCCCCCACCGCGAAACGGAACTCGAACCGGAACGCAAGGTATATCAATATCCCGATCATCGAATAGAAGACCGCCAGCAGCGCCTTCCACCGCAGATCGCTCCCCACCTTGGGCCCCACCATTTCCACCCGTTCCACGCTGAACTTGGCGCCGAACTTTTGCCGCAGCGCCGTTTCCACTTTCTGCGCCTGAGTCTCTCCGCTTTTCGCCTCGTCAATCACCGGCACCCGGATCATCATCTCCTGGGCCGATCCGTACTCCTGGATGGAAAAATCGCCCATCTTGAGCGATCCCACCACGTCCCGCACCTGGGAGATCGGCGTGGCGTCCCTGAACTTCACCTGCACTATCGTGCCCCCCTTGAAGTCCACGCCGTAGTTCGGCCCCCCGTGGGCGGCCAGCGAGATGATCGAAATGGCGACCATCAGAAAAGAGACGCCAAAGGCGATCTTGCGCTTGCTGAGAAAATCTATGTTTGTTTCTTTTTTGAGGAATTGCATGGATGCCGTCAGATGTTAAGGTTCGCGAGCCTGCGCGACCCGAGATAGATCATGAATAATGTCCTGGACACGAACACCGCCGTGAACATGCTGGCGATAAGCCCGATGCTCAAGGTTATGGCAAAGCCTTTTATGGGGCCGGTGCCGAACTGGAACAGGACTATCGCCCCCACGATGGTGGTGACGTGTGTGTCCAGAATGGTCAGAAAAGCGCGGGAGAACCCTATTTCCACCGCGGCCCGCACTGTCTTGCCCATGTTCAGCTCCTCCCTTATCCGCTCGAACACCAGCACGTTTGCGTCCACCGCTATGCCGATGGTGAGTATTATGCCGGCGATGCCGGGCAGGGTGAGAGTGGAGCCGAAGTAGGCCATGGCCCCCATCAGGATTATTATGTTGAACACCAGCGCCACGTCCGCGATCAGCCCGCCGATCCTGTAATACACCAGCATGAACACAACGACCAGCGCGCCACCAACAAGGGCCGAAAGGACCCCCTGACGGATGGAGTCCGCGCCAAGGGACGGCCCAACGGACCGCTCTTCCAGCTTTATCAGCGGAGCGGGAAGCGCCCCGGCCCGCAGCACTATCGCCAGGTCCTTCGCCTCTTCATAGCTGAAGCTCCCCTCGATCATCGCAGTGCCGCCGGTAATGGCCTCCCGGATCACAGGGGCGGAATAAACGTTGCCGTCCAGAACGATTGCCATGCGCTTGCCCACGCTGGCCGTGGTAAGGTCGCCGAACACGCGGGCGCCTTCCCTGTTAAAGTCTATGGAAACGTACGGCATGCTAAGGTCGCTCACCCGGACCTGCGCGTTGGACAACAGCGCCCCGGTCATCTCCACCTTCTTATATATAAGGAAAGGTATCTTGTCCGTGGGCTTTTTGGTGATCGGGTCCACCTTGCGCTCATAAAGCAGGTCCGAATCGGACGGCACCCCTTTTTGCTCGGCCTCTATCGGCGAAAACTGCTCGTTGACCATCCGGAACTCCAACCGGGCCGTCTTGCCGATAAGGTTTATGGCCCTTTCCCTGTCCTGCACGCCGGGGAGTTGGATAAGTATCCTGTTGTCCCCTTCCCTCTGTATGGTCGGCTCGGCCACGCCGAACTGGTCCACCCTGTTGCGAAGGGTCTCCAGCGCCTGCTCTATCGCGTTGTTAAAAACGCTTTTGCGCCATGTGGCGGTGTATGCGACGGTCAACCTGGACTTGTCCGCGGAACGCCCGATGATCTCAAAGTTGCCATAGGTGTCGGAAACCGCCTTCTCCACCTCCACCGATTGGGCGGCGTTGGCCAGCGAAATGGTCACTGTTTCATTTTCCCTGGCCACGGACGTGAGGACTACCCCCTTGGATTCCAGGAATTTGCGAAGCCCGTCCGCCTCGCCGTCAAGCGATGAAGCCACCGCCTTGTCCGCGTCCACCTCGAACACAAGGTGCATCCCACCCTGCAGGTCCAGCCCCAGGTTTATCTTCTTGTCCAGCGGCAGGGCGAAAAACATGGAGACGGCCACTACGGCGAAAGTGAGCAGAAGCCTCCACCCAATGGTCCTATTCATCGTCTTTCCCCGGAGCGGAGCCTTCCTTGAGCCGTTCGAGGATGGCGCTCTTCTGCATCTTCACCTTCACCCCTTCGGCGATCTCAACGGTGATTATTTCGTCCTTCACCTTGGCCACCACTCCGTAAATGCCGCTGTCGGTCAAAACGGAGTCCCCCTTTTTTATCGCTTCCTGGAGGGTCTTCACTTCCTTGTTGCGCTTTAACTGCGGCCGGATGAGCATGAAATAGAAAATGGCGAAAAGAGCGCCATAGAACAGCATCATTATGATTGCGTGCCCTTCCTGGGGCGCCCCTTCGGGCGCGGGAGCCATCGCCGTCACCGTCCGCGCTATATGATAATAAATCATGGATTTTCCAATCAGATAAAAGGGAAATATTAATTCAAACCTGCCCGGATTGCAAGCTTCGTTGCATCGCGGGGCCGCTGTTGATAGACTGGCCGCAATCTGGCTCTCGGTTTTAAGGGAAGTTGAAAATAAAGGGATTCATCGCTATCGTCCTCGCCTGCGCCGTGGCGGCCGCCTTGCCGGGCCACGCTTTGGCGGGCGCGTCCATTCCCGCCGGCATGGTCGAGCCGGGATGGGAGGACCACTTCCGCTCCGCCATATTCAAGATCGCGGAAACGGACTTTGAGGACGGGCTGAAAATGCTGGACGCCTACATCGCCAAATTCCCGCGCAAACCCGAAGGTTACTTTTTCTACGCCGCCGGGGTGCAGGAGAAAATACAAAAACTCAACAATCTGGCGGACCTTGAACGGTTCAAAAAATACGCAGGCGAATGCCGGAAAATCTGCAAGGACAACCTTGCCAAAAAACCGGGGGACACGGTCTCCCGGATGTACCTTGGCGCCGTGAACGGCTACGCAGGGCTGCTCGAAGCGCGCCAGCGCAACCTTTTCCGGGCGTTCATGGACGCTGTGGAGGCCAAGGGGGACCTGGAGCGGGCCATGGCCGAGCGGCCGGACCTGGCGGACGTGCAGTTCGGCCTTGGCATGGTCTATTATTTCGCCAGCCGCAAAGGCGCCGAAGAGGGGGGCGCCGTGGCGTGGGTGATAACAAAGTTTATAACCCAAGGCCGCGACATGCGCAAAGAGGCGCTGGAGATGATCCGCCGCCCCGTCGAGGCGGGGACCCTTTCGGAAGATTACGCCCGCGCGGCGCTGATGTGGATAAGCCTTTACGAGAAGAAATATGACAGGGCACGGGAACTGGCCGAATACATATCGAAAAAGTTCACCCGGGACGCGGGCTCGCGCTGGGTGAAAGGGAGGCTGGCCTATCTGAATGGCGACTACGCCGAGGCCCGCCGGATGTTTTCAGAGTCGCAGGAAATATTGCGCAAACGCGGCGTGGCCATGTCCCGGTACAAGGACCTGGAGATCGCGATCAAATTCACCGAGATGCGCCAGAGCATGGACCGGCGCCAATGGGACGGGGCGGAGGATATCCGGCGTGCGATAGACGACTGGCTTTCCGGCGAACCGAAAATCTCAATGGAATATCAGGACGAGAAGAATCTATTGGGCTACTGGCGCTCTGAGGCCGATAACGCGAGGAAAAGCATGACATTCGTGACGGGAGGAAAGTAAGGCTGATTATTTTTCAAGAAACTCAGACAATATTTTTAATAGCTGAACTTCCGATTTGTAGTTTGGTTTCAAGCGTTGCGCCCAATGCCTGCCCGGGTGCAAAACATCCCATGGAGATTTTTGCTGGTTGTATCTTCCCTTGCCCGGGTCATGATTTCCAAATCCATCGATAATTTTATTCCAAACCGGCGAGTAGTGCTCTATAAGGAGGGACTCACCTAAAGGAATCCAAATATCGTCAACGACCAAATAGCGGCAAAGAAAATCTTCGATTCGCAAGTTTGACGCGCTTTTAATTGATTCGGCGTGCTCGCACAATCGTTTATAAAGAACCGCTCCGGCGGGTTGGTCAAAGCCGATACCGCCTTTTCTAGCTCCCGCGGGGACAGCCTTGCCAATGTAAATTGGACACTCGTATTTATCTTTACGGTTTTTCCCGGAAATCTGTTTATAAGCGGGATAATCGCCGATGTAATAAATAACGTAAATGCCGGCTCCGTCAAACGATTCAACAGGAGGAAGAGGTTCCACATCGCGCAACAAAAGCGCCTCGGCCACGCTGTTCCCCAGGTTCCGCTTGTCAAGTGGATTGAATGGCTGGCCGATAACCAAGGTTTATCTCCGGCTTTTCCGTAATTTACCGGCTATGGCGACGGCGATTTTTTCCGCCATCATGACAGGGACCGCGTTGCCCAACTGCCGCATTGATTCAGACCACGATCCGCTAATTACATAGTCATCAGGAAATGTTTGCAAACGAGCGGCTTCACGGATGGTAAAATACCTGACGCCTCCGTCCGGGTACAACAGCATGTTTTCGCCTCCGGGAACGCCGTGACCTCCGGCTTTGAGCGTTTTGGCCGGTTCATCCAAAGGACTGCCGGTGTGGCCAGGGTAAATCCTGGCACCAGCGTTGAATCCGTGATTTGCGATTCGCGCCGGATTGTTTCCAAAGCGAGGATCCGGCAGATCGGAAATCGCGTCGCGGACGGTTCTCCAAGCGTTCCATTGAGGCTTGGTCCAACCGAAATCAGCATATTTCGCGCTGTCCAACTCGCGCCGACCCCACCTTGGCTTTTTGGAAGCGGATATCTTGTGCCTATCCCAATATTCTCCTGTTTTATGCTGCTCCCACAACAATGATTCCCTTGAATGCGTCGGGTGCGGGAACGACCATTCAATGCCGGTATCGGCCCGGAAGCCAACAATAAAAACCCGTTCCCTTCTTTGGGGCACGCCATAATCGGCCGCGTTGAGAAGCCGGAAAACGATGTTATATGAAAGACCGCCGCTCGAACCTTTTGTGCGGGTACGCTCCAGCCTCGCCAAATGCTCCTGCCATGACTCCTTTTGCGCCCGCATAATATCGGGGTAAGAAAGCTGAAGAATAATGTATTCAAAATACGTGGCGAAAGATTTCCTCAACAGTCCTTTCACGTTTTCAACAAGTATGGCGCGCGGGCGCAGTTCACGAACCGCCCTTATGAATTGAGGGAACATATCGCGTCCGTCCATGTTCCCCTTGTGCTTTCCGCCAAGGGAAAAAGGCTGGCATGGCGGGCCTCCGGCCAATAAGGCCACATCATTTTTTATAGCGTTATAATTAAAAAGCGAAACGTCACCCCGGTGAAGAGGCCATCCGCTCACATGAGGCGAGCCAAGCGATTGATTGGCGCTTATTGTTCCGCAAGCGTGCTCGTCGCGCTCGATTATGGCCGAGTGTTTGAATCCGGCTTGGGCGATACCCATCGCCAATCCCCCTGCGCCGGAGAACAATTCAACTGAATTCACCGTTTAGCGTCCAAGAAAATCACGTATCTTTGATTCAAGTTTCGCCGCATCGGCTGTTTGACATTCCCAGATTATAAGGTATTTCCATCCCATTTTACTTAATTTGCGATAGTTTGATGAATCCCTTTTTCTGTTTCCCTCAAGCTTTTTCCGCCAAAACACCCTGTTGGATTTCGGCGGTCTGACATCCGGGCAACCTTTGTGAAAATGCCAAAAACATCCGTTCACGAAAACAACTTTCTCCCTTGGCCTGAAAACCAAATCGGGTCTGCCGGGTAAATCTTTGGCGTGCAGGCGGTAACGATACCCCATTCTAAAAATGATTTTTCTAACTATTAGCTCGGGTCTTGTGTTGATGGAACGTACTTTCCCCATTAGTTCGCTCCGTTGAGCGGGCGTTATAATGTCCATTTTCCGTCACCCCCTCCTCTTCGGATCCATCAAATCTCTCAACCCATCTCCCAGAAAGTTTATCCCCATCACCGTGAGCATCACCGCCAACCCCGGAAAAATCGTCAGGTGCGGGGCCACCAGCAAAAACTGACGCCCTTCCGCCAGCATGGAGCCCCAACTGGGGGTCGGCGGCTGGACGCCTAAACCGAGAAAGCTTAAGCCCGCTTCCGCCAATATGGCCGAGGCCACGCCGAACGTCGCTTCCACGATCACCGGCGGCGCCGCGTTGGGTATTATGTGTCGCAGGATCACCCTTGGCGCGCCGGCCCCCAGCGCCCGCGCCGCCTGAACGTACTCCCTCTCCCGCAGCGTCAGCGTCTGCCCGCGCACAAGCCGGGCATAGCTCGTCCACCCCATCATGCACAAAGCAATGATAACGTTGGAAAGGCTCGGTCCCAAAATCGCCATCACCGCGATGGCAAGCAGTATGCCGGGGAACGCCAAGAAAACGTCGCACACGCGCATCACAAACTCGTCCACCTTCCCCCCGGCGTATCCCGCCGCCGCGCCGATGGCCGAGCCTATCACCACCGACACCGTGACTGTGGTGAATCCCACTAGCAGGGAGATACGGGCGCCGAAAATTATCCTGCTCAATATGTCCCTCCCCAGCCTGTCCTGGCCAAGAAGATGTTCCGCCCCCGGAGACCCCAGTCCATTGTAAAGGTCCTGATCGAACGGGGACGCTGGCGACACGAGCGGCGCCGTCAGCGCCACGAATGCGAATAACAGCGTCAACGCCAGGCCGAATTTCAGGTTGCCGGGAAGGTTGTTCATTTAAGCCTCACCCGGGGGTCTATCACAGCGTAAATCAGGTCCACGGCCAGGTTCACCGTGACGTATGACATGGCGATGGTCAGCACACACCCCTGCACCAATGGATAGTCCCGCGCGTTGATCGCCTGCACTGTGAGCCTTCCAAGCCCCGGCCATGAAAATATGGTCTCCGTGATAATCGCCCCGGCAAGAAGCGCGCCCAACTGCAACCCAGCCACCGTCACCACCGGCAGAAGCGCGTTCGCCAGCGCATGTTTGAAAAGCACCACCCGCCCCGAAAGCCCCTTGGCCGTTGCTGTGACCACATATTCTTCGTTGAGCGATTCGATCATCGCCGCGCGCGTCAGGCGGGACAATATGGCCGCCATCGCGGTCCCAAGAGTGATCGAAGGGAGGACAAGACTCGCAAAGCCCCCCCTGCCAGCCACCGGCAGCCATTTTAGTTCTATGGCGAAAAGAAGTATCAGAAGCGGCCCCAGCCAGAAGCTTGGCATCGAAACGCCGATAAGCGACATGGCCATGGAACCGCGGTCGGCCCATGTGTCCTTTTTCGCCGCCGCCATAACGCCGGCCGGTATCGCCAGGATCAACGCAAGCGCCATGGCGCACAGCGCAAGCTGGGCCGTGGCCGCGTAGCGCTCCTTTATTGAGTCGAACACGCTTTTTTTCGTGTAGAGCGACTTGCCAAGGTCGAACCGGGCCAGGCCGAAAAGGAACGCGCCGTACTGCTCCAATATCGGCCTGTCCAGCTTCAGTTCACGCCGCAGCGCCTCCTTGTCCGTGGCGGCGGCGTTCTCCCCAAGCATTATCTCCACAGGGTCACCGGGGGTGAGGTGGATGATCATGAACACCATCGTCACCACCCCAAGGGCCACCGGTATGGCCGAAAGTATCCTGCGGACCGCGTAATCCTTCATTGCCCCTCGATCCAGGCGTCTTTAAGGGATTTTATCCCCTCGTCCGGCCCAAGGCTGAAGTTTTTGATCCGCCTGCCGGTCACCGCCACATTTTCCGGATGCCACAATGAGATATATGGCAAATCTTCCGCGATCATCTTTTGCGCCCGCGAATACACCTGCCGCCGTTCATCGCCAAATGTCACTCTCCCATTTTCCAGAAGGCCGTCCAGCGTTTTGTTGACGTAGCGCCCCCGGTTCGCCCCGTCCGGCGGGAGCGACGACGAATGGAACATGTAATGGAGAATGTCCGGATCAGATATCCCCACCCATGTGAGCGAGAACATCTGGAAATTCCCCTTCTTAATGTCCGCATAGAACGCGCCCCATTCATACGAGCGTATGTCCAGCCCGATCCCCACTTTCGCAAGCTGCCACTGGAACACTTCGGCGATCCGTTTGCGAAGTTCATTCTGGGAAGTGGAGTACCTTAGCGTGAAGCGCGTCATCGGCCCCGGCCCGTCCGGGTCGGCAAATCCCGCCTCGTCGAGCATGCGCATGGCCCTGTCCGGATCGTAATCGAATTTCGCCACGTCATTTTCGTGGAACGCCATCGCCGGATAGAATGGGCCGGATGCCGGGCGCGCAAGCCCCTTGAGGATGTGCCTTATCACGCTCTCCCTGTCTATTGCATGGGCGATGGCCTTTCGCACCGCCGGATTCGCTGTGAGCCGGTCCTCCATGTTAAAACCGATATACGAATAGTTTGAACCGGGCGCGGTGACCACCGAAAGGTTTTTATTTTCCCGGAAGCGGGGGAGCAGATCGGGTGTTATGGGATTCATTATCACCTGAGCCTCGCCGCTCTCCAGCGATAGGGTGCGCACGGTCTCGTCGGGCATGATTTTAAATTCCAGCCGGCCGATTTTCGGCGCTCCATCGAAATGGTTATCGTTACGAACCAATGTCAGGATTTCATCGCGTTTGAATTCCACAAATTTGAAAGGCCCGGTCCCCGCAGGTTTTTCGGCAAAATCGGCTCCGGCCCCGGCCGGGACAATGGCCATTGTCATCGTGTCAAGAAACGGGGCGCTGGGCTCTTTAAGGTCGAATATTACCGTGGCCTCATCCGGAGTCTCCACGCTTTGAACGCCGGAAAACGCCGCGCGCAAAAACGACTTGCTGGCCGGATTGGAGATGAAGTCAAACTCCGCCTTCACATCGCGCGAGGTGAAAGTTGTCCCGTCGTGGAATTTAACGTTGCGGCGCAGATGGAAAATGTAGCGGGTGGGGGATGGATTTTCCCAGCTTTCGGCCAGATCGGGGGAGAGGGTGAAATCATCGTTGCGTTTGACAAGGCCGTTAAAGATGAGCCCCTCTATTTTGGCGGCGGTGGCGTCGGTGGACAGCCTTGGATCGAGCACGGTGGGGCTGGATTCAAGCGCTATAACAAGGGTGTTTTCGGGTCTGCCGGAATTCCGCTGGCATGAAGCGGTGAAGGCGAGAGCCGCGATTAAACACGCTGTCACCCATCGGACGGAGCGGGTCATCGTATAATCGCCCTGCGGCCTATGTCCTTCCTGTAATGTGCGCCCGGGAAGTTTATCTGGCCCACTCCATTATAAGCAGTGTCGATGGCATCTTTCACTGTGCCGCCGGTTGCGGTGATTCCAAGGACGCGCCCGCCGGATGTGACCACCTCGCCACTTGCGTTACGGGATGTCCCGGCCTGAAAAACGACGATGCCGGGAATATCCCCAGCCGCCTCAAGCCCTTGTATCACCTTCCCTTTTTCGTACGATCCGGGATATCCACCCGCCGCCATCACAACGCACACAGCCGCTTTCGGCGACCAGCGCACTTCAACCCCGCGCAAATCACCTTTCGCCATAGCCATAAGCACGGGCACAATATCGCTATCCATCCGCGCCATTATCGGCTGGCATTCGGGATCGCCGAAGCGGCAGTTAAACTCCAGGACTTTAGGGCCGTCCTTTGTTATCATCAGCCCGCCGTACAGGATGCCTTTGTATGGAACTCCGCTTTCCGCCATCGTCCGCAGCACTTTTATCATCACGTTTTCTTCGATCCACTTTTCAAGCTGCGGCGTTATCACAGGCGCAGGGGAATACGCCCCCATGCCGCCGGTGTTCGGCCCTGTGTCGTCATCGCCCACGCGTTTGTGATCCTGGCACGACGGGATCATTATCACCCGTTCGCCGTCGCAGAAAGCGAGGATGGAAGCCTCTTCGCCGTCCAGCGTTTCTTCCAATATTATCTTCGCCCCGGCGTCGCCAAACACTCGTTCCACCAGCATGGAGTCTATCGCCTCCACCGCCTCATCGCGGGAGCTTGCGACGACAACCCCCTTGCCCGCCGCCAATCCATCCGCTTTTATCACCACCCGCTCGCCAAATTTTTCCAGAGCGGCGATGGCTTCGTCCCGATCCGTGTGGACTTCGTATCTCGCCGTCGGCGCGCCGGACTTCGCCACGATTTCCTTCATGAAAATCTTGGAACCTTCCAGCATGGCGGCTTCTTTCGTCGGCCCGGCGATGAGAAGCCCCTCGGCGATAAAAGTGTTAACCACCCCCCGCACCAGCGGAGCCTCCGGCCCCGGCACGGTGAGATGGATGTTGTTCTCTTTGGCGAATTTCAACAGCGCGGGCACATCGTCCGCCGCGATGGGGATGTTTTGCGCGCAAGACTCCGTCCCCGGATTCCCCGGCGCGCAATATATTTTGGACACAAGCGGACTCTGGGCGATTTTCCACGCCAGCGCGTGCTCACGGCCACCAGAGCCGAGGATTAGGATGTTTAGAGCCTTATTGGTCATTGCTGATAATCCATAAAGCGTTAAATGTTCGTTTGGTAGCCATTTAAGACTAATATGTCGAAAAAATCAATAAATTTCGACATATCTATATCATATGTTTAACTCACGCACTGATCCTCAACTCATTGATATTATGTTCATTTAATTAATATCTCAAGGAATTTATCGTTAATATAGTACATTTCACGCCCTCTTTTCACACCCTGAAGTATCCCTATGGCCTCAAGTTCCTTAAGATAAGTGGACGCCGTTTGGCGGTTGCCAAGCCCAGCCTCTTCCAGAAATTTTATTTTACAATAAGGTTGGCGATGCAAAACCTCGACTAAATCCTTCGAGTGGATTCTGGGCGCCTTCTTTTTTATTAACGCCGAGGTCTCGTCCATAAGGTTGCGGATGGCCTCGATCCGGCCTGTCGTCATTTTCGACATCTGTTCGATCGCGTCGAGCATATATAAAATCCATGGCTCCCAGGCTCCCGAACTGGTCACGTTCGAAAGGCCGGCGTAATAATCATTCTTGTTCTCGATTATAAAACGGCTCAGATACAGCATCGGAATGTCCAGCAGGCGGCGTTCCACCAGAAAAAGGATATTAATGATCCTGCCGGTCCTTCCATTGCCGTCGGTGAACGGATGAATGGCCTCGAACTGATAATGCATGACGGCCAGTTTCACCAGCGGATCGATCCCATCTTCGGCATGGATGAAGCGCTCCAGATTCGCAAGTTTTTCTCGCAAACGCGTTTCGCCTTCCGGAGGTGTATAGATTACTTTCCCCCTGGAATTGGCCAGTTTGGTCCCGGACACTTTGCGCACACCCGCTGATGTCTGCTTGATTATCTGATACAGCTCCACAAAAAGATTCGTTGCCAGAGGCCTGTTTTCGTTCTTGATGATATTAAACCCGCGCCATAGCGCCTCTTGATAATTAAGCACTTCCTTGGTGTGAGGGTTGGTCCTGAGTCCGTCGTCGGCGAAAGCCCGGTAAAGCTCATCATCTGTTGTGACGATATTCTCTATTTCAGAGGACAACTTGGCTTCCTGAAGACCGATGGTCTGGATAAACACTCCTTGGTTTGGAATCAATTCACCCCTCCCTTTCAACTCTGCCAGGGCTTTATTGGCGGCAATCGCTTTCTTAAGCACCGCTTTAGTCTCAAGCTCCACGGGAGGAGGCAATGGCGGTAGATTATTAAAGGGTTTGTCCGGATCGTAATTCATTTTGTTAAACTATTTTGAAAACCGGATACTTTACCGGCGCGCAATATATTTTGGCGACTGCCGGACTTTGGGCGATTTTCCACACCAAAGCGTGTTCACGGCCACCGGAACCGAGGATGAGGATGTTTAAATTCCCTGTCATCGTAAATCGGCTGTCAGTATAAAGGTGGAAAAAACGAAAACGTATCGATGGAAAGAGTATTCATAAGCGGAGAATAATCATGCTATTTCAGCAATTCTTTTTTTGCGTCCTCAAGGCTTATGCCGGGATTGCCTGCGTCTTCGGCCTTGGCGGCGCGCAGATCCCTCAAATCCTCCATATCTTCCAGAAGTTCCTGAAGGGCCACAAACTCCTCATATGGAATAACCACGAATTCGAGTCAATCCCTTTTTTAGTTGAAACTCCCGGCATGACCGTCACGCCGCTTTCACCATTATCTTCCCCGCCAGAGCCCGTTTCATGATCTCACGCAGTTCCGGCAGGTGTTTATAACCGCTCACTTTCCTCAACCTGG
>JACRLM010000078.1 GCA_016235255.1 Nitrospinota bacterium
AGCCTGGCCCCCTCAGCTTGAGTCAGACGCTTCTCCCGCCAATCCGTTAACGCCTCTAAAAACCTCATCTTCCGAGTCTCCTGTAACCACTCTGTCCGCTTCATGGCGTTTCCTCCTGGATACACCATAGAACCGGACAGATTATGTGCTACAGACCCGGACAGTTTATGTGCTCTCTACATCATATAAAAATAATCTTGACAGGTTTTAAGCGGAATATTAGCATCAACGTGGCAAATGGGGGGCCAGCCCAAAGTTTTCGCGGGATGGCCGGTTTGCCACATGGGGGAAATCAAAAAATTCCTTTTCTATTCCTTTTGAGTTTCTTGATTTATTGCCCGGCTATGCGCCCGTTCCCGCTGATTTGGCGGGCGGGGGATATGTTCATATAACTTTAAGGAGGTTTTGGGAATGAAGAAATATGTTCTTGCGTTAGCGATGAGTTTTGCGTTTGTCGGCGCTTTGGCCGGCTATGCCGCCGCCGCGGGCGACGCTGGCAAGGGCGAAGGCCTTTTCACTGGCAAAGGCCAGTGCAAAAACTGCCACAAACTTGACGAGAAGGCGCAGGTTGGCCCCGGCCTGAAAGGTGTGACCACCCGCCATGCCGATGCGTGGCTCACCACCTGGCTTGGCGACCCGCAGAAGACCTGGGAAGGCAATGACGCCGACGTCCAGAAGCTGAAGACCTGGAAGCCGGGCAGGGACAAGGCCCCGAAGACGGCCATGAAGATCCCTCATCTTGACGACGCCGAGATCGCCGACCTGATTGCGTTCCTCCACAAGAACGACGGCAAATAACCGCCGTTCCTTAAAGAGCGCTGATAAAACGCCCTCCGCCGCCCGGAGCAAATCCGGATGGCGGAGGGTTTTTGTTTGCGGGGGCTGGTTGTGACGCCGGGCCCGGATTCCTGATGAACGGTTATCCCCGCTTCGCCAACTTGGCCATGTCCCACATGGGCAAAAACACCGCCAGGGCAAGAAGCAGCACGAGGAGCGCCACCATCACCGTCAACACCGGCTCCACATAGGCTGAAATGCGTTTTATTTTCCATTCAGCTTCCTTGCCCAGGCTTTCCCCAAGGTTGACAAGGGATGTGTCCAGCGAGCCTGCCTTCTCCCCGGTCCGGATCATAAGGCCGGAGATTGAAGGCGCCTCCGGGATGGCCTCCACGGGCGTGGCAATGCCGGATCCTTCAGAGACCACCCTTCCAACGTTTTCGATGGCCACGGCCAAATAAGCGTTGCCGGCCACCCGGGCCGAAAGGGAGATGGAACGGATCAGCGGGGCCCCGGCTCCGATAAGGTTGCCCAAAGTGTCCGCCCACCTGGCGAAAAGGATGAGCGACACTATTTCGCCGGCCAATGGAATATTCAAAATCATCCGGTCAAACGAAAGCCTCCCGTCCGGCGTCCTTATCCAATAGGACAATCCGGCGGCGCCAAGGCAGACGCCGGCGAATATAAGGGGGAAATAACTCCAGACCGCATGGTCCATCCATATCAACACCCGCGTGGGGAGAGGAAGGGGGATGTTGGACTTTTCGAACACCGCCACATATCTTGGAATCACAAAGACCATCAGGACGACGACTGCCGCCCCCATGGCCGAAAGGACTATCTTCGGATACCGCGCCGCCTGCCGTGCCGTCCGCTCAAATTCCCTCTGCCGTTCCAGCATGGAGCGGAGCTTTTCCAGGCTTCTGTCCAGCGTTCCGGAATACTCCCCGGCCTCCACCATCGCCGTATAGACTTCGGAAAATACGTCCCGCCGCAAGGCCATCGCTTCGCACAGGCTTTTACCGTCGAGGATCCCCTTGCGAACCGCGTCAACAGCCCCGGAAAAGCCGGGATCGCGGCTTTTTGCAAGTTCCGCAAGAGCCGAATCAAGCGGCGCCCCGGCCTTTACCAGGGTTGCAAGCCGCGTAGTGAATGAAATGAGCTCCTCAGCTTTGACGTTGCCCCCGGACCGGAACATTGGAAAAGAGAATGAAATCTCCGGCCTGGAAATCTTGTATGGGTAAACTCCACCCTGGATCAGCGACCGGGCGGCCTGCGCTTCCGAGGCGCTTTGGATGGAGCCGGACAATTTTGCCCCGGACATG
Organism: Nitrospinota bacterium; assembly: GCA_016235255.1. Lineage (NCBI taxonomy): Bacteria > Pseudomonadati > Nitrospinota > Nitrospinota bacterium. The sequence goes on from JACRLM010000078.1 coordinate 2,103, forward strand.
TCGCGGGCCTTATATCTGTACACCGGCATGACATTGGGTCCTCTATTGCGACAATAGCACATCAGGCATGGTCAACGGCCCGGTCCAGCTCCCTGCGGGTGGTCACTCCGCCCAAAACCTTTTTCATGCCGTCCTCCGCCATGGTCTCCATGCCAAGAACGTTGATGGCGTATTCACGGATGGCGGAGACCTGGGGCCGCCCCATCACAAGCGCCGCCATCCCTTCGTCCGGCGCGATGAATTCGAATATCCCGGTCCTTCCCCGGTGTCCGGCGCCGTTGCATTGGGCGCAGGCTACATCCTCCTGCGCGCCTCCGCATTTTTCACATACCTTGCGGACAAGCCTTTGCGCCAGGGCGCCCTTGAGGGTGGAGGCGATTTTATAGGGCTCCACGCCCAGATCCATAAGCCGCGTGAAAGCGGAAGCGGCGTCCCCGGTGTGCATGGTGGTAAGCACGAGCCGCCCAGTCATCGCCGCCGCCACGGCTATCTGGGCTGTCTGCTCGTCCCTCACTTCGCCGACCATTATCACGTCCGGGTCCTGCCGCAGGATGGAGCGCAGGCCGGAAGCGAAGGTCAGGCCGGTTTTAAGGTTTACCTGGCTCTGCCGCACATGTTTTAAACGGCATTCCACCGGATCCTCGATGGAGATAATGGTCTTTTCAGGCGAACTGATGGAGCGCAACGCGGCGTACAACGTGGTGGTCTTGCCTGCTCCGGTGGGGCCTGTCACCACCACAAGCCCCCAAGGGCGTTTCACGGCTTCGGTGAAACCTTTCAGTGTTCGGCCTGAAAGTCCGGTGTCGCCAAGCATGATTGCCGCCCCGCCACCAAGGATACGGATGACCATGGACTCGCCATGAACTGTGGGAAATGTGGAGACCCTCATTTCCCTGAATTCAGGGTTGTTCCCGATTTTGAAAGAGCCGTCCTGAGGCAGCCTTGTTTCGCCGATGTCCATGCCGCCCAATATTTTAATCCTTGAAATCATGGCCGCAGCCTGCTCTTTGTCCCATTCCCCGGCATGGATCATCACTCCATCAATCCGGAACCTGACGCCAACCGAATCTTCCTCCGGTTCAAAATGGATATCCGAAGCCCGCTCGATCGCCGCTCTTTGGATCAGCGAATCAACCAGTTTGGCGATCTTGCCTTTAGGTTCGGCAGACATGTTTGATCGCGGTTCCGGGTGTTCAAAACTCCAGCTCATGCCGTTGTCGCCATTATAAAAACGCATGATGGCGTTTGATATATCCTCCTCCCGGGCGATCACCGCCTTTACTTTGCAACAGAGCCTTGCCTCCACCTCGTCGAGCGCCGCCAGATTCAAAGGATCCGAAACAGCCACGTGCGCCAATCCGCCCTTGTAATATATTGGAATCATTGAATGTTTGCGCGCAAACGATTCCGGGATTTTGTTAAGCAAAGGCGCTGGAGGTTGCGCCGTGGCCAAGTCACACAGCTCCAAACCAAGTTGGGCCGAGAGGATTTCGTACATCTCGTTTTCAGGTATAAAGCCTTTGGATACAATGATTTTACCAAGCCTGCCGCCGGTTGCGGCCTGGTTTTGTAGCGCGTCGGCAAGTTGATCTTCCGAAATAGCGCCGCAGTCCAGAAGGATTGCCCCCAGTTTCTTTTTGCCCCGGTTCATTCTAGGAAAATTATAATAAACAGGTGAGATATTGATGGATATCATATACCCCCAAGCTGGCTTGAGGCAATGCCCGGCTTTATGTTTTTCATCCGCTCCGGCATGCGCCATCAATATTCGGAGGTATAATGCTTATCGCGTTGCCTCACGGGAAAAGGTAACCGAAGGGGGCGTGGATTTTCGCCTCATGGTTCATTGGCCCATAACTCATTAAAAAGCCTCCTGAGTATTTTTTCAAATTCTTTTCTCAAGTGGAAGGGATTGAGCGTGCCAT
>JACRLM010000079.1 GCA_016235255.1 Nitrospinota bacterium
AATCCATTCTTCCCTTGCCAGTTTTCCCGTTACCGTTTACTCTTTTCATGTGACCTCCTTGCTTTCCGTTGTTTTCGTTCAAAAACATGGTAGCAGGTGAGGTCATACCTTCGTTTCAACTAAGTTTAGGACACTTTCCTCTGGAGTGGCGGTTAGAGGAAATACGGTTTTTTAGTCTTTTGTAATTTTTATAGCTGCTTTCAATTATTTTCATGAGTTCGTCATTGGACTTTAATGACCAATCGGCCATGGGTATTTTTTCACCATATTTTTTCAGCAAACAATCACAATTGTCCTTGAATACATGATCTATTTTACCTTCCTCAATGGTTTTATCCCGTTTGCAGCATTTGTATTCATCTTTTAGAACGTTAATGCATATTTCCATCATTTTGTTGTCAGTTTCATGACTGGTTGTTGGAACATTAGCGCTTGGATAGCCAATCGATATATCCAAATCCTCATTAACAAGATTTGTCTTTGCCATCAATGTAGCTTGAGGGGAGATTACATCCTCAAATGAGAATTCAGGAGCCTGGCAGGTCTGGAGCGATTCCTGAACAATGCCCAACTTTTTAGCTAAATCAGTAATTTGGGTTTTTATTTCATCCAAAGTGACATCTTGTTTGGTTTCATTCTTTTTTTTATCTGCAAATGAGGTGGATGTTCCAAGGAAAATAGTGAGCGCTGTAACGAGAAACAACTGTGTGAAACTTTTAAGATTTTTCATGTCCCCTCCCGATTGCCAGGCGCGATGCTGCTCCGGTTTGGAAATTCGTAATAATTCCCTCTGAAAACTGCATAACTATATAATGCGTATTTAAATGTTGTCAATATGGAATTTAATAAAAATATAAAATAATCTGACTTGCTCGTTTGGGGTTCCGGGCGGGTACTTTCTTCGGGAGCGTGTGCCATCCTTCCGCATATCAGCATAACGCCATCGAAAGGCGTAAAGCTGATGGTTAAACGCTTGTAAAAACAGAGCATTACCTAAACATGCCTGTTTTCCCGCAAATTGAAGAATCCGTGGTCGGCGACCACGGGGAAGCTTTGAAGGAACCATGGCCGGGCATTCCACCGGGTCGCCCCTAAATGCCACCGTACCGATTGCAAGAGCCAGGCTGGAGCCTGGCGATCCCGAGAATTAGTAGCGCATCCATCTTGGCGGCAATTGCCGACGTGGCGCGACCGAGCGGTGGAGCCGACGCTAAAGGAAGAATCCGTGGTCGGCGACCACGGGGAAGCTTTGAAGGAACCGTGGCCGGGCATTCCACCGGGTCGCCCCTAAACGACACCGTGCCGGTTGCAAGAGCCAGGCTGGAGCCTGGCGATCCCGAGAATTAGTAGCGCCGCCATCTTGGCGGCAATTGCCGACGTGGCGCGACCGGGCGGTGGAGCCGACGCTAAAGGAAGAATCCGTGGTCGGCGACCACGGGGAAGCTTCAAAAGGGCACTGCGAGCCGTGCCCCTACGCATCCCACATATCTCCCCCTCCAGCTCAACTTTTCCCACTTCCTTCCGATAAAGTAAACATCGCCCTGTGGACGGGTATGCCCTTGATGGCGAACTGTATGTATTTAAAGGAATAACGGTTTGAATAACCTGATTTCAAGCGTAACTGGCGGGTTCATGGCCCAGGCCATTTATGGCCCGGGGCAGCGGGATGCCATGATGAACAGGCTTGAACAGGCGTTCCAGAAGGCGGACGCCAACAATACCGGAAGCGTTGATAAGTCCCAGTTCGATTCCATTTTTTCCATCATGAAAGTCCCCTCGCGTTTAAAAGCGGAAGGGGCGGACGCGGTATATAAAAAGCTCGATCCCCAGAAGACGGGGAAAGTGTCCAAACAGGACTTCGTTGATGGCATGATGAAGGAACTGGACAGGATGCGCGCCGAAGGGAGGGCGGGGAACAATCCGCCGCCGAATCCGGAAAGCGCCCCGCCGCCGCAACAGAACCAGGCATACGCCACCGCAAACAACAGGCCGCAGACCATGCCGCCCGACAAGCTTGCGTACAGTCCTCAATCCTTAAAATCGGGCCAGGCCAGCCAGGCCGGGCAATATTCAACGGCCCCCGCCGGGACTAAATTCAACGCCTACGCCTGATTTATGACTGTGGCCGATGGCCACAGGGCGGGTTTTAAACCCGCCCCTACCATTTGCCCGCCTCCAACATCAACTCCCCCAAATCCCTTCCGCTGTCTTATAATTCTCCCTTCGACACTGTTTATGAGGGTTTGAAAAGTGAGCGTGGACATACAGGCCGTCAACGAGATGGTCAAGCAAAAGTCCGGTTTCGTGGAAAGGCTGTACGCCGAGGTGGGGCAGGTGATCGTGGGGCAGCGCAAAATGATTGAGGGGATGCTCACCGCGCTATTGTGCGACGGGCATATACTGCTGGAAGGTGTGCCGGGATTGGCAAAGACCTTGTCCATCCACACCATGGCCCAGGCGGTCTCTTTAAGCTTCCGGCGCATCCAGTTCACCCCGGATTTGCTGCCGGCCGACCTTACCGGGGCGGAGATATATAACGCCAAAGAGGCGGTGTTCACCACCCGCAAGGGGCCGCTGTTCACGAATATAATCCTGGCCGACGAGATAAACCGCGCCCCGGCCAAGGTGCAAAGCGCGTTGCTGGAGGCGATGCAGGAGCGGCAGGTGACCATAGGTTCGGAGACGTTCCGCCTGCCGGAGCCTTTCATAGTGCTGGCCACGCAAAACCCGATAGAGCAGGAGGGGACCTATCCGCTCCCCGAGGCGCAGGTGGACAGGTTCATGCTAAAGCTCATCGTGGACTATCCGGCGCCCGCCGACGAAATGGAGATAGTAAAGCGCAACACCTCCGGGATTGCCCCGCAGGTAAAGCCGGTCCTCACCTGGGACGAGCTTCGCGCCGCGCGCCGCGCCGTGGACGGGGTGTACATAGACGAAAAGCTGATCCAGTACATCATCAATATCGTGTCCGCCACGCGCAGGCCGGGCGATTTCGGCCTGAACATCGGCAACCTTATCGAATACGGCGCCTCGCCGCGCGCCTCCATCTACCTGACCAGGATCGCCAAGGCCCATGCTTTCCTCGCGCACAGGGGATACGTTTTGCCCGACGACATAAAGAAGGCCGGGCCCGACGTGCTTCGCCACCGCGTGATCCCAAGCTACGAGGCGGACGCGGAGAACGTCACCCCGGAAGATATGATCGCGAAGATATTCGACACGGTGGAAGTGCCTTGAACGATGAAAGGGAAAGCGGCGCTTCGGACATCTTAAAGAAAATCCGGCAGATCGAAATAAGCGCCCGCAAGGCGGTCACCTCCATCCTCTCCGGCGAGTACCATTCCATATTCAAGGGGATGGGGATGGAGTTCGCCGAGTCGCGCCCATACCAGCCGGGGGACGATATCCGCACTATGGACTGGAACGTCACCGCCCGCGCCGGGTCCCCTTTCGTGAAGACCTTCCGGGAGGAGCGGGAACTGACATTGATGCTCATCGCCGACCTTTCCGCCTCCGGCCATTTCGGGTCTAAATCAAAGTTCAAGGCGGAGACAGCCGCCGAGCTTTGCGCCACGCTGGCCTTTTCCGCCCTCCGCAACAGCGACAAGGTGGGGCTAATCGCCTTCACAAACGAGGTGGAGCTGTACGTCGCCCCGAGAAAGGGGCGCAGCCACGCCCTGCGGATGATTCGCGACATCCTGTTTTTCAAGCCGAAGGGGAAGGGGACGGACATCGCCGGGGCGTTAAAATATCTTAACCGCGTCACATGCAAAAGGACTATCGCGTTCATCGTGTCCGACTTTGCGGCGCCCGATTTTTCGCGGGAGCTGAAGGCCACCTCGCGCAAGCACGACCTTGTTGCGGTGCGGGTGACGGATCCGAGGGAGGAGAAGCTGGAGGACGTTGGGCTTATCGCCCTGGAGGACGCGGAGACCGGCGAGACGGTGATATTGGACACGTCGGACGCGGTTTTGAGCGAAAAGTACGAGAAGTCCCGCCGGGACGAAGCCGGCCGGCTGGCAAAAATGTTCGCCGCCGCCAAGGTGGACCAGATATCGGTGGGGGCGGACAAGGATTTCATAGGGCCGCTTGTGAAGTTTTTCAAGGCCAGGGAGCGCAAGCGGAGGTTCGGATGAGATTCGTCTTCTTGCTCGCGGCCGCCCTCGCGTTTGCCGCTCCAGCTTTCGCGGACAGTATTGCCATTGATCCGCAAAGTCCAAAATTCGGCTCGGTGACCAGGCTTGTCTTGACGGTGGATTTAAAACCGGGCGAAAAGGCGGTCTTCGGGGACAAAGTGACGCTTCCAAAGGAGTTGAGCTTGCTGAGCGTCAATGCCGGGGCGCCACGGAAAGACGATAAAGGAAATTTTAGCCAGCGGCTGATCGTTTCGTTCATCCCATACGCCACCGGGCCTTCCACCACCGGCGAAATGGAATACATTGTCAAAAAGCCGGACGGCTCCGCTGAAACGCGAACAGCCGGTCCGGTGGATTTCACCGTCGCATCCCTTGATCCGAAGGAGGAGGATGTGGAACGGATTGTCGCGGGTCTAAAGCCTGTTGACCGCCCCGTCCAGTGGGAGACTTACATTGTCCCGCTTCTTGTGACGCTGGCTGTGGCGGTGGCCATATTTTTTATCTGGCGATGGCTCAAACGCCGCAAGAAAAGGCCGGTTGTGGAGATAAAGCCCAAGGGAATAATCCTTGAGCCGGACGATGCGGCATGGCGCGCGCTCATTGCCCTTTCGCAGGAGGACCTTTTCGGCAAAGGGGCGGCCAAGGAGCATTTCTTCCGCGTCTCCGCGATCATCAGGGAGTATGTGGAGCGCCGGTTCGGCGTGAAGGCGCTTGAACGCACGACGTTCGAGATAGAACGGGAGTTCCCGCCGGAGATCGCCGCGCAGGACGCCCACGCGCGCCTTCTGGAAATCCTTTCGCTGTGCGATATCGTGAAGTTCACCAAGACAGAGTCCACAAGGCAGCAGGCGGATGACGCTGTGGGCCTTGCGTTGCAGTTCATTTCCGTCACCCGGCGGGGCCTGGAGATAGCTGAATGAGACTGGCCGATCCGTGGTTCCTGCTTATGCTTGCCGCGCTTCCATTATGGTGGCGCGCCCATTTTACGGCGCGTCCTCACGGGGTGATTTTCCCGGACACAGGCGCGGTGACGCGTCTGGCCTCCCATAAAAAACAATGGGCGGCGCACATCCCGTTTTACCTGCGGTTTGCGGCGGTGGCGCTGATAATAATCGCCGTCGCCAGGCCCCAGACAGGATACCGGGAGGAAGAGATAGTCTCCAAGGGGATAGATATCATGCTGGCGCTGGACATATCGTCGTCCATGTCCGCGTCGGACTTAAAGCCCACCCGGCTGGACGCGTCCAAGAAGGTGATAGGTGATTTCATCGCCGGCAGGACAAACGACCGCATCGGGCTAGTGGTATTCGCCGCGCATGGATTCACCCAATGCCCGCTGACGCTGGACTATCCTGTGCTGCGAAGCTTTCTTGAAAGCTCCAACATCGGCCTTGTGGAGGACGGCACCGCAATCGGCATGGCGATAGTCACCGCCGCCAACAGGCTGAAAACATCCGGCGCCAAAAGCAGGATAATCATCCTTCTCACCGACGGGATGAACAACCGTGGTTCCATAGACCCGCTCACCGCCGCGAAAGTGGCCGCCGCCGCCGGGGTGAAAGTGTACACCATCGGCGCCGGGAAGGAGGGAGTGTATAACCAGATGGTCAACGACCCCAGGTTCGGCGCCCGGATCGCCCCGGTGCGCACGGAGATAGACGAGAAGCTTTTGGGCCAGATCGCCCAGATCACCGGCGGCACCTATTTCCGGGCGGAGGACGAGACCGGATTGGCGGAGATATACAGGCGGATAGACAAGATGGAGAAGACCGATATCAAGGTGCGCGCTTATGTGCGGCATACGGACTGGTTCATGTACCTTGCCGTCCCCGCGCTTATGCTGTTAATGGCGGAGATGATACTCCCCGCCACCAGGTGGAGGATTGTGCCATGAGGTTCCACAGCCCGGAATGGTGGTGGGCGGCGGCGGCGCTTCCATTGGCGCTGGGGCTGTCGTTATGGGGGGTGAAACGGGGATTTGAGGCGATGGGCAGGTTCGTCTCCCCCGAAATGCTGGCAAGACTTGCGCCGCAGAAGGTTTTGGGGGCGAAAAAGGCCCGCGCAGGATTCCTGATTATCGCCTGCGCCTTGCTCATCGTGGCGCTGGCCCGGCCGCAATACGGGGTGAAACCGGTGCAGATCACAAGGTCGGGCATAGACATGGTGATCGCGCTGGACGTTTCAAAAAGCATGGCGGCGCGGGACATAAAGCCGAGCAGGATCGAACGGGCCAAGCTTGAGATATCAAGGCTCGCCTCGGCGCTGGAGGGGAACAGGATGGGGCTTATCGCCTTCGCCGGGAAAAGCTTTGTGGAATGCCCGCTGACCACCGACACAGCCGCGTTGAAAATGTTTTTGGACAGCCTGGACACAAGCTCCATCCCCGTTCCCGGCACGGCCGTGGGTGCGGCTGTGCATGGGGCGGTGGAGGCGCTGGCCAAAAGTAAGGCAAAGACCCGGGCGGCCATAATCGTCACCGACGGGGAAGACCTGGAGGGGGGGGTGGACGAGGCCATATCAGAGGCGGCCAAGGCGGGGGTGAAAGTGTTCACTGTCGGCATAGGGAGCCAGACCGGCGCGCCGGTGCCGGAGGTGGACAGCGAGGGAAACGTCACAGGCTACAAGACAGGCGACGGGGGAGCCACCGTTATATCCAGGCTGGACTCGCGCACGCTGCGTTCCATCGCCGATTCCACGGACGGCGCCTTCTACGCCACCGAAGGGGACAGCCTGGACATGGATCCGCTCATCAAGGCGCTTAAAAGCATGGACAAGACCGACATCACCTCGCAGGAATTCACGGAGTACGAGGAGCGATATCAGCCATTCGCTCTGGCGGCGCTATTGATGCTGGTGGCCGATTACCTGGTGTTCTACAGATTGTCCTTGCGGGAAAGGGCCGTGTCCACCAGATCGGCGGTGTGAAGGACCGGGATGGAGAGTCCAGCCCTGTTAAGCGCGTCGGCCAGCGCAAGCTGGCATGAAGGGCACGCCGTCACCACCGCGTCCGCCCCGCTTTTTTTAATCGCCTCGGCCTTGAATTTGCCGAAGTCCACGGACATTTCGTAAAACTTCAGCCCGAACGTCCCCGAGCCTCCACAGCACCTGTCCGCCCCTTCCATCTCCACGAACTCCACGTTTGGCAGGCTCTTGATAAGCTTGCGCGGCTCTTTCCACACCCCCATCCCGCGCCGCAGGTGGCAAGGATCGTGATACGTCACCTTTAGTTTACGCGAGGCCTTCTCCGCGCCGGACAACATGGTCTCCACCGAAAGTTCCACCAGGAGCTTCTGGTAGTCCACGATTTTTTCGCAAAGCGCTTCCACCTTCGGATCGTTTGGGAACAGTTCCCGGTACACCTCGCCGAACACCGATCCGCATGTGGCGCACGAATATACGATTGCGTCGGCGTCCAGCGCCGTGAACACCTCGATGTTCCTGCGCGCAAGTTCCTTGGTGGTCTTCAAGTCGCCGTTGTAATATGCGGGGGCGCCGCAGCACACCTGCTCCTTGGGGAACACCACCTCCACCCCGGCCTTTTTCAGCCCTTCGATCACCTTCACCCCCACTTCCGGGAACGCAAGGTCCGTCATGCATCCGCTGAAAAAGGCGACCCGTTTCAATTTGCCCGCCGGAGCCGGGTTCGGACAGTTGGCGGCCAAAACCCTTTCTCGAAGGTTCGCCTTAAGGAAATCGGGAGTGACCCTTTTGACTCCGCCGGGGGAGTAAGGGAAGAATCTGGCAAGCCATCTGGGGGCCGCCTTGTAAAAAATCGAGCTGATCCCCACAAACTTGGCCAGTATGTTAAGCCGCCATGGGTAGGCCAGCAGGTATTTGAATATGAAGTTTGAAACGGGGCCGCCGCCGCTTTTTTCGCGGATTTCGGCCCGCATGGCGGAGAATATCTTCATCGTGTCCACCCCAGATGGGCATGCGGACAGGCAGTTCATGCACGAAAGGCACTGGGAAAAATCGTTGGCGACCCGTGGGGTAAGCTCCATCTCCCCGTTTAGCGCCCCCTGCGCAAGGCGTATTTTGCCTCTGGCAACCAGGGTCTCGGAATTGGTCGCCTCGTAAGTGGGGCATCCGGCCTGGCATGTGGCGCATTTGGTGCACTTTTCGATCTCGCCCCGGACCGATTCAAGGAAATCGTACTTCATCTTTTTATTTTAGCATTCAGGAGGGATAAACTCAGGCGCCGTTATTGGATGGGCCAGCCGCCGTTACCATTAATGATGTCGTCCACTTCCGCCATCAAGCGAATGGTCTCTTTTAGCGCGGCGGCTATAGAGCAATAATGCTGTATATCGTCATAGGCGAGGGAGCGGCCTTTGCGGTCTTTCAGCCACTTTTGCATGACCTGATAACCGCCGATCTGAAACTCCCAAACTTCACTTGGGATGTTTTCAAAATACTGTACTTTATTTATCCAGACCTTACCGGGCTTATTATCGTCGTAGCGTACCGCTTCAACTTCGTTTGATCCGGTTTCCGGGAAGGTGGTGAAAGTTCGGGGAGTGTCTTCAAGCAGATGAAAAGCCGTCAACTTCGCGCCGAGATCGCAAAGTTTCCGGAAAAGTTTCACGTTTCCGGTGAGCGGCACGCGGGGAAAGTCCATTTTAAGGAATTCCGCGTAACGTTTCCGGTATTCGGGCGAGTGGAAGATGGCGTAGATGTAGTGAAAAACATCCTCCGGCCCGAAGGTCTTTTTCAGGTCGCCAACGCCATCAGGGATGAATTTCAAGTATAGTTTTTGTCCGAATTCTTCGATAAACTCCGGCGCGAGGTTAGTATGTTTGGCAAGGCCGTTCTTAAACATGTCGCCGTTAGTGGCTTTGTTGGGATAGAGATAGAGGGGGAAGAGATAATTCACTTCTTTGAGCGAGACTGTATGGTGTTGCACTATATCCCGCGTACAAAATATGTGTTCCCACCCTCCGACGATCTCTGTTGAACGAGTTGTTGATACCCCTAAATTCTCACCCGCCATCATATGGCGCATCACTTCAGGGCGCGGCATGCAAATAAACCCGCGCGACCTGCCAGTATAGTATGTATAGCGGACATCAAAGGGACGATAAAGGACGGGAGTGATTTTATCTTTTGATATCCCTGATTTATTTAAGTCGTCCTGCGCAAGTTCAACTTTCCAATCCCGCGCATCCGGCCCCAAGTCATACTTGAGCCTGGCCTCTTCCGGCGGCAAGGAAATGAATTTCTTCGTCCTTCGATAAATTTCTTCCGAGCTCCATGCGATAGTCAGGTCGTCACGCGCAGTGACCACCCCAACGCTGTTCACCGGGAAAATGTCATTAACCTTCCATCCAACCTCATACTCTTTTCTTTTCCGTGTGTCATGGGGTATAAAAAGATAAAACGGTGTGGATGGTTTTAACGTCTTCCATTTTGTGTTTTTGATCTCGTGGGCATAGAGCCAATGATATTTGCCGCTGGCCAGCTTTTTATCGTCCCCTTTGCCGCTGAATACCTCGCGCAATCCCCATAACTCGGCGTGGTGAACGTTGGCGAGCTTCTTTACAACACCGCCCTTTTTGACAAAAATACCTATCGCCACCCCCTGCTGGATGTCAAAAACGTTTTCGTCCTTGCCGCCATCCGGCGCGGTCTCTTTTTTCTTCGCGTTTCCATGCAGGTCTAGGATGTAAATGTCGTCAAACGTGTCCATCAGGCTTTGGCGCATTCCCCGGAATGTGGGATTGTCCAGATAGCCGTGGTTTGTGATGAACGCCAGCACTCCATGACCTGTGCGCTCAATGCGCCACTGCGCGAAACGGATAAACTTCACATAATCGTCATTTAGCCATTTGGGATTTCTCTCGCCCAACGGCGCGCCGTCCACCTCAAAGTAGTTGCCTGTTTTTTTACCGCTAAGGCTGTCTTTGCCTTTTAGCAGATCGGCTATCCATTCCCCGATATTGGCCGAGTGGCCCGAATACGGCGGGTTGCCCAAAACCACCATTACCGGCGCTTCCTTCTTCACCCGGTTGGCGGCCAGCGCTTCCTCGGTCAGCCATTGGGTGAATGGGGCCACAATCTGTCTTGGCTGTTGTTCTTCCAGCGAGTTGGTGAGATAAATCTGAAGCCGCTGGTCTTTGGCGAAGTCGTAGCCGCTGTCCAGCAGTTGCAACCCTACCTTCATATGAGCTACAGCGTATGGGGCCATCAATAACTCGAAACCGTACATTCGTGGCAAGAGGTGGTCGGCCACGTAGCCGGGCCACGCTCCCTTGTGCCGGGCGAAACTTTCATGGATATGGGATATGACTTCTTTTAAGAATGTTCCTGTTCCCGTGGCGGGATCGAGTATCTGGACCTTGTGGACGGTGTGATCCTTCCCATCGTCGCCTTGTATCCTGACCGTGCTTTCATCGGCCAACCCCTTAGTTAAGCCGAATTCCTCTTTTAGCAGGTGATCCACGCTTCGGACTATATAGCTGACCACCGGCTCCGGGGTGTAATAAACCCCCCGCGCCTCCCGCATCCTCGGATCGTAGGCGGCGAGGAATGATTCATAGAAGTGGATTACCGGGTCTTCCTGCCGGGTTCTGCGGCCAAAATCGCGCAGGATGGCGTTGATTTGCGCCCGATCCAATAGTTCCGCGAGGTCGTCAACGGCCCAGGCCACACGATCATCCAACTCCACGCCCGCGACGTGCGAAAAGAGCTTTCGCAGGAAGGGATTTGTTTTTGGCAACTCGTGCGGGGCGTGGCGGCGAGTGAAGCGATCACCTTGCTTGTGATAACAACGGGCGGTGAAGAGGCCATAGCAGATGGTCTGGGCATACATGTCGGCGAACTGCGCTTCGGTCAGGTCATGCAGCAATACCTCCCTGAATCCATCCATCTGTTGATGGAGCGAGCCTCTTTCGCTTTCTTTGTCCAGGGCTTTTGTGATGATCTCGCGGATGAGGCGGGCGAGACGAGCCATTTTATCGGCCAGTTCATGGGAGTTGTTTATCTCCGGCGGTTTGGCCGCCATAAACGATTGCAGCAGCAAGCCAAGGTCGTTTCCCCCTTCCTTGATGGGCTTAAATTTGCCGTTCACTTCCCGTGCAAGACGGGCTTCGAGTTTCAGTTCTCCGCCAATGTAGAGGCGGAATTCGAGGTAGTTGGTGAGGATGAGGTTTTGCAACGCCTCCCGGTAACGTTTTAGCTGGTCAGACTTTTCAACCTGATCCAGCGAGAGGCCAATGTCTTTCGTTTCGATGTAGCCTATTGGGACATTCCCTTGTGAAACAATGAAATCGGGCGCTCCGCAAGCTATCCTTTTTGGCTCGTTGGTGGCGGTCAAACCCTCGCAAAGTGATTCAAAAAGGTTTTTGAAGGCAGGACGGTGGGTATGCTCCGTGTCATGCCCTTTGGTGTGTTCTTTTTCCAGCGCTTCCAGATACGCCGAAATGGTTTTTTCATTCATGTTTTGGTGATTATAGCATAGACAAAAACCTATGATTCTCCAGCGCCGTCCACCGCTGCATTCTCGCGCTTCATCAGCATCTGGAAGGCCAGCAGAATCACCCCTATCGTGATGCATGAGTCGGCCACGTTGAACGCCGGCCATTGGTATTGCCCTATGTACACCAGCAGAAAATCGGTGACGGAGCCGGTGCGGAACCTGTCTATAAGGTTGCCCAGCGCCCCGGCGCCCACCAGCGTGAAACCTATCCTCGAAACGGTGTCGTCCGCCGGCAGGGTGCGGTAAAGGACGATGATAACAACGATTGCGATGATGGCGATGGTGGTGAAGGCGTAGGAGACCCAGTCCCCCTCCACATGCCCGAGCATCCCGAAGGCCGCCCCCTTGTTCTTCACGTACACGATGTTGAACAGGCCGGGGATGACCTGCCTGACCGTGCCGTGGGAGAAGTTGTTCTCTATGTAAAGCTTGGTGACAAGGTCCATCACCACCAGTATCGCCGCCATCGCGATTGCGAACACAGGCCCGCCGAAGCGGGAAACCATCTTTTGGTCCATGGCGCCCCTTACGCCAGGTGCGCCGCGCAGCGGGGGCATACCGTGGGATGTCCGGCGGACTTGCCCACGCCCACGCTATAGTTCCAGCACCGTTCGCATTTCACCCCGTCGGCCTTGGCCACCGACACCGCAAGCCCCGGAACCGCCTCGCTTCGAAACTGGTTCTCCGGCGAAGGATTGTCCGTGAGCGCCGCCTGCGAGACAATGAAGATGAACGGAAGGTCCGCCCTGTGCCTTTCCATAAGCTCCCTGTCCGCGGAGAACATCGAAAGCTCCAGCTTCGCGTCCAGCGAGTGGCCGATGAGCTTTTCCTTGCGGGCCGATTCCAGGGCGCGGGTCACCTCCCCGCGTATGGCGATGATCCTGTCCCACTCGGTGATAAGCGCCTCGGCGCCATCGTCTGTCTGCGTTTCGGGGAAACGTCCCAGGTGGACGCTTGCGTTCTTTTTGGCCGCGCCTCCGGGCATGTATGTCCACGCCTCCTCGGCGGTGAATGATAGCACCGGCGCCATCAGCGGCAGCATCCCCTCCAGAAGCTCCCAAAGGGTGGACTGCGCCGCGCGCCGTTCCTTCGAGCCCTTCGGATAGGTGTAAATCCTGTCCTTGATGATGTCCAGATAGAACGCGCTTAAGTCCGACACGCAGAAGTTGTGCATCGCGTGGTAGAACACGTGGAACTCGTACCGTTCATACGCCTCCATCACCCGGCGGGCCATTTTGCGGAACTTGAAGATGATCACCCGGTCGAGCCCGTCCCGGTCCTTCAACGGGACGAAATTCCCCGCCGGGTCGAAATCCGAAACGTTGCCGAGCATGAACCTGATGGTGTTGCGTATCTTGCGGTACGCTTCGGTCAGCCGTGTCAGGATGTCGTTGGACAGGCGGATGTCGTCCCGGTAGTCCTCGCTGGCCACCCAAAGCCGCACTATCTCCGCGCCGTACCTGTCTATCACGGTCTGGGGGGCGATGGTGTTGCCCAACGATTTGCTCATCTTTTTCCCCGCCCCGTCCACCACATATCCGTGGGTGAGCACCTGCCTGTATGGCGCGGCTCCGCGAGTTCCCACCGATTCGAGCAGGGAGGAGTGGAACCATCCCCTGTGCTGGTCGCTCCCCTCCAGGTAAAGGTCGGCAGGCCAGGTGAGCCGCTTGTCCTTTTCCATCACGATGGCGTGGGAGACCCCGGAGTCAAACCACACGTCGAGTATGTCCTTGCCCTGGGTGAATGCGCCATGGCCGCATTTGCCGCATTTTGAGCCTTTGGGGAGAAGGTCGGCGGCAGGCCGTTCAAACCATATGTCCACCCCCTCCTTTTCCATGAGCCCCGCCACATGGTCCGCCACTTCCGGCGTGAGCAGCGCTTCGCCGCATTCGGCGCAATAGAACGCTATTATCGGCACGCCCCAGGCCCGCTGGCGCGAAAGGCACCAGTCCGGCCGGTTTTCCACCATCCCGTATATCCTCTCCTCGCCCCATGCGGGGACCCATTTGACGTTCCTCACCGCCGACAGGGACTTGGCGCGCAGCCCGTTGGTCTCCATGGATATGAACCATTGCGCCGTGGCCCGGAAAATCACCGGGTTGTGGCACCGCCAGCAGTGGGGATACGAGTGACTCAGCTTTTCCTGCTTTAACAGCGCCCCTTTTTCGGTGAGAAGGGTCGTCACGCTCGCATTGGCGTCCCACACCTTCTGGCCGGCGAAGAACGGCGTGTCCGCCTTGAATTTTCCCGCTTCGTCCACCGGGTTGTAAACTTCCAGCCCATACTCAAGCCCTATAAAATAGTCCTCCTGACCGTGGCCGGGGGCGGTGTGGACGCAGCCTGTCCCCTGTTCGAGCGTCACGTGCGTCCCGTTTATCACCAGCGAGTCCTTGTCCAGGAACGGATGGCGCGCCGTCATCCTGTCCATCTCGGAGCCTTTAAAGGTTTTCACCGTCGAATGGCTCTCCACGCCGAACGCTTTCATGCACGGTTCCACCAGGTCCTCGGCGATTATCAGGGTGTCCCCCCCGGTTTTGACCGCCCTGTATGTGAAATCAGGATGCAGGCACACGGCCAGGTTGGCCGGAATGGTCCACGGCGTGGTGGTCCATATGACCACGAAGGTGGAGCCGGCCGGCAGCCCAAGTTTTTCCGCGTCCTCTCCGTCAAGCTTGAACTTCACATAGACCGATGGCGAAGTCTTGTCCGCGTATTCCACCTCCGCCTCCGCCAGCGCCGTGCGGCATGAGGGGCACCAGTGGACCGGCTTGAAACCCCGGTAAAGCCCGCCGTTGGCGGCGAATTTGGCCAGTTCGCGCACGGTGGCCGCCTCGTATTCGGGATTCATGGTCAGGTACGGCCTTTCCCAGTCCCCCAACACGCCCAGCCGCTTGAATTCCTCCCGCTGGATGTCCACGTATTTGGCGGCGTATTCGCGGCATTTGGCCCGTACTTCGAGCGGCGTCATGCCAAGCTTGGCCTTGCCAAGCTGCTTGTCCACCATATGCTCGATGGGAAGCCCATGGCAGTCCCACCCCGGCACATAAGGGGCGTCCATCCCGGCCATGGTCTTGGCCTTCACTATGATGTCCTTTAGTATCTTGTTTAGCGCGTGGCCGCTATGGATGTTCCCGTTGGCGTATGGGGGGCCGTCGTGCAGGATGAAGCGGGGCGCCCCTGCGCGATTGCCGCGGATCATGCCGTAAAGGTCCATTTCCTTCCATCTGTCCAGAATTTCCAGCTCCTTGACGGCGAGGTTCGCCTTCATGGGGAAATCTGTGACGGGAAGATTCAAAGTATCCTTGTAATCCATTTTTACTCCGTTGGGCGCCCATCCCCCTGTGGGGATGAAAAACGCCGTTAAATCAAAAAGGGCCTTCCGTTGCAAATACGGCGGGGTGAAGAACACCCCGCCGAGCGGCAAATGGCCTCCCAAAACTATTTAATATCAGGGAAAGCCCTGTATCGTATATAATTACATAAAAATCAAAAAGTATCATCCGGCTTGAGCCCTGTCAAGGGCGCGAGTCTTACTCTTTTATTATGTGACGGCTCATGAAAATAAGCGAACTTACGCTCGAACCTTCGCAGACGGGATACCCAAGCCCCGGGCGGCTGCTCATGGTGGTGGCGGGGGCCATCTTCATCGCGGAAGCTGCGATAATGATCGCTTTTTCCATGCTCCCCCCCTTCGAGCCGGGGATCGAAACGGCGCTGGACGCCACGGCCCTGACGCTGGTGGCGTTTCCAGTCCTTTATCTGGGATTTTACAAGCCGTTTGAATCGTTCCTCGGCGAGCTGAAGACAGCCAACGAGCGGGTCACCCGTTTTGCCACCGCCATCGAACAGGGGGCGGAGGCCATCGTTATAACCGATACCAGTGGAAGTATCCAGTACGTCAACCCGGCCTTCGAGCGGCTGACCGGATATACGCAGGCAGAGGCCATCGGGCAAAATCCGAGGATATTGAAAAGCGGCGAGCACGGCCCGGAATTCTACAAGGACATGTGGAGCACCATCAAAAGCGGCAAAGTCTGGAAAGGGGAGATCATCAGCCGCAAAAAGGACGGGACCTTTTTCTATGAGGACGTGCGGATATCCCCCGTGAAAAACCCGGAGGGTGAGGTCACCAATTTCGTGGCGGTAAAGCTGGACATCACGGAAAGAAAAAAGGCGGAATGGGAAAAAGAGGACCACCTTTACCGTTTGCGGGAACTGTCCGAATACAGCAGGAACCTTATAGAAAACGCCCCTGTGGGGGCCTAGGTGATAAACTTTTTCCCGATAGACGAGAGGGAGGACAGGTTCGACCCCTGCCACAATTGGCACAAGCAGATAGGGGTGAGGATCGTCACCGAAAATGTGAACGCGAAAATGTGCCAGATCCTTGGCCGCGAAAGGCCGGAGATCGTGGGGCGCTCCATTTTCGACCCGTCTTTCGTGGACGAAGAAAACGCCGCCGTTTACGCCAACCAGATAAAGGCCAGGAGACGCGGGGAAGGAGGCTCTTACGAGATAAACCTGCGCAATGCCTCCGGGGAGAAGGTCCCGGTGCAAGTGGAGGCGATACCCTCCAAGGTGCAAAAGGAGACCGGCCGGGTGCTGCAAAGCCTCGGGATGTTTGTTGATTTGACCGACCGCAAGAAGGCCGAGGAGCAGCGCGAATACCTTATATCGGAGCTTAACCGGGCCAACGAGGAGCTCAAGGACTTCGCCTACATCGTCTCCCACGACCTTAAGGCGCCGCTTCGCGCCATCAGCTCCCTGGCGGAATGGATCGTCAAGGATTACTCCGATGTGATAGACGAGGACGGCCGCGAAAACCTGGCGCTCCTGCTTGCCAGGACCCGGCGTATGAACAACCTGATCGAGGGGATCCTGCGCTACTCCCGCGTAGGCAGGCTCAAGCCGGAGAAAGGGGAGCAGGACACGATGAAGATCGTCCGGGTGGTGATAGACTCGCTGGCCCCGCCAAAGGACGTGGCTGTGACGGTGGATGGGGCTCTGCCTCCCGTCGTCTATGACAAGACGCATCTGGAGCAGGTGTTCCAGAATCTGATAAGCAACGCCATAAAGCACATCGGAAAGCCCCGGGGGCAAGTGACGGTGAGTTGCCAGGACGGCGGGGAGAAGTGGGAATTCCACGTCAAGGACGACGGCGTGGGGATAGAGGAAAAACATTTTGACCGGATATTCAAGATATTCCAGAGCCTCAAGCCCCGGGACGAGGTGGAGTCCACCGGGATCGGGCTTACGCTTGTGAAAAAGATAATTGAGACCAATGGCGGCAAAATATGGGTACAATCCGTGGTGGGCGAGGGGAGCGAGTTCATTTTCACCATCCCTAAACAGGACGCCCTGGCTCAAGAGTCCGAACAGGAAACAACGGCGAGATTAGAGGAGAGATAAAATGGTTCACGATCTGCCCATTCTGCTCGTTGAGGACGACGTTGTGGACGTTAAGACCGTGAAAAGGGCCTTCAAGGAGAACAGGATCACCAATCCGCTGTACATCGCCGGGAACGGCGAGGAGGCGCTGGCTTTCTTGCGCCGGGAAGGGCAGTTCAACAACCCGGAGGCCGCCCCCCGGCCCGGCATAATCCTGCTGGACCTGAACATGCCGGTGATGAACGGAATAGAGTTCCTGAAGGTGGTCAAGGCGGACGAAGACCTCAAAAGGATTCCCGTGATAGTGCTCACCACCTCCAAGGAGGAAAATGACAGGGTAAATTCCTACAATTTAAGCGTTGCCGGGTATATTATTAAGCCCGTGGAATTCGACAAATTCGTGGAAGCCGTGAAAACGATAAAGCTGTACTGGAGCCTTTCCCTGCTGCCTGACAATGGAGGCGGGGCCTGATGGGCGAGGAGAAACTGCGCGTCCTTCTGGTGGACGACGATAAAATAGACCGCATGGCCATCGAAAGGCTGGTGCGTGAAAAGGGGCTGCCATACGACCTGGTGATGGCCGGGTCCCTTGCCGAGGCGATGGAGAGGATAAGCGAGCGCGTCTTCGACGTGGTGATGCTCGACTATATGCTAGGCGACGGCACTGGGCTTGACATCCTGCGCAAGGTGAAGGACACGCCGGTGTTGTTCGTCACCGGCTCCGGGGACGAGGGGGTGGCCGTCACAGCCATGAAGATGGGGGCCTACGACTACCTGATAAAGGACCCGGAAAGAAGGTACCTTGCCGTCCTCCCTGAGACGATCTCCAAGGTGGTGGAAAGGCGGAAGGCGGAGGACGCGGTCCGCAAGCTGTCGCGGGTGGTGGAGCAGGCGGCCGACAGCGTCATGATAACCGACGTCAACGGCGCGATAGAGTATGTCAACCCTTCCTTTGAATTGCTCACAGGCTACTCGCTTGGCGAGGTGGCGGGGCAGAACCCCCGCATGCTCAAGTCCGGCGTGCACGACAATCTGTTCTACGCCGGGCTGTGGGGCTCTATAATGTCCGGATCGGCCTTCCGGGGCGAAGTGTACAACAAAAAGAAAAGCGGAGACATATATTGCTGCGAGTCCATGATCACGCCGATCAAGGACGCCTCCGGCAGGATAACCCACTTTGTCGCCACCTCCAGGGACATAACCGAGCGCAAGAGCGCGGAGATGGAACTGCGCAAGGCCAAGGAGGCGGCCGAGGAGGCCACCAAGCTTAAGGACAAGTTTGTGTCTCTCGTCTCGCACGACCTGCGTAGCCCCCTTTCCTCCGTGATGTCGCTTCTTAACCTTGTGAGGACCAGCCGCGGCCAAACCCTGGACGCCGACACGAAGAACATCCTGGAGACTTCGACCAAGTCCCTCGAGAAAATGGTGAATCTTATAGAGGAACTGCTCAACATAAGCCGCCTGAAGACGGGGAAACTAAAGCCCAGGCCCAGGTTCTTCGACGGATCGGAGATGGCGGGGGCCATTGTGGCCATTTACGAGAACGCCGCCAAGGTCAAGCAGATAAAAGTGGTCAACGAAGTTCCTGCTGGGACGCGGCTTTTCGCCGACATGACCCTGTTCCAGGAAGTGCTGGAGAACCTGGCGTCCAATGCGGTGAAATTCTGTTCCGCCGGGGACACCATAAAGCTTTTCATCCCCGCCGGGGAGCCTTCCACGGTGGCGGTTTCCGACACTGGCGAAGGGATAGACCCTGTGACGGCCAAGCGTATATTCAACTATGAGGACAAGACCTCCACCATCGGCACCGCCGGAGAGGTGGGCACCGGGCTTGGGCTTCCCCTTTCCAGGGACATAATGCTGGCCCACGGCGGATGGCTTTCCGTGGAGTCGGAAAAGGGGATGGGGGCTGTGTTCCACGCCTTGCTTCCGGACATAAAGCCCAGGGTGATGCTGGTGGAGGACGAAGGGCTGGTCCGGCAGATCATGGCGGACATGCTTACAACCAGCGGCCTTGAAGTGATCCAGGCGGCGGACGGCGAGGAAGCGCTTGAAAAGATCAAGACCGCCAGGCCGCACATCGTGGTGACGGACCTGATGATGCCCAGGATGGACGGCTTCGAGCTTATCCGCCTGCTCAAGGAAAACCCGGAATACAGAGACATCCCCATCATCACCCTCACCGGGGCCGGGCAGACGCATATGGACAGGGCCTTGTCGCTGGGGGCGGACGATTTTGTGACCAAGCCGGCCCGGCGCACGGAGATGATTCCCCGCCTGCAGCGGCTTATCGGCGTGTTCTAGCCTCCCCCGTCACTATCCGCGAAAACTCCTCGAATCCGGTCTGCTCGATCAGTTTCCAAAGACGCGCGTGCGAGCCTCCGCGCTCCCGGGCAAACGATATGATCCGGCCGATGACCGCCAGCACGTCCTCTTCGGACTCCATTATGGCAAGCCGCACCCCAACCTTGGGCTTTAGCCCCGCCGCGCCTCCCACCTTTATCTCGTAGCCGTCCGGATGGCCGGTCACCCCGATATCCTTTGTGGCGGGTTCGCTGCACGAGCGGGCGCATCCGGCCACGCCTATGGAAAGCTTGGCGGGGAGCGTTTCGCCCCTGAAGCGTCTGTCTATCTCCAGCGCAAGCCCCAGCACGGGGCGGACGAACCGCTCGCAGAAGGTTTCGGCGGAACACATTTTCACCGGGCGCACCCCGGCGAACCGGAACGTGTTGCTCTTCGCGCCTGTCTTTTCCTCCAGATTGGCCGGATGGCGGGGCGTGTCCCACACGAACACGATCTCGCCGGTGAGTTTGACGTTGGTTGCGCCCTCTTGCTCCATAACGCGCGCCAGCTCTTTTAATTGCGCCGCCGGGATAACCCCGGCGGGGATGTACGGGGCGAATATGGCGCGGCTCCTTCCGGGATTATCACCCTCCGGGGCCGCTGGATGTTTTTCGCAGTGTCCGCCCATGAGCTAGAACCTCTCTCCGGAAGCTTCCCGCGCCTGGCTCCCAACCGCGCGGATGCGCGACCAGATGTTCCAGCAGAACAATACGCCCGAACCGATCTGCAAGGCTCCCCCCGCCGCCACAGGCGCCCAAAAGTGGCCGGAGGGCCAGACCGCCATAGAAAGCTCGCCGGCGGCGCGCATGGCGGTGCCGATGGTGATCAGCCAGTAATTTATCTCCGCAATGCGCGGGCTGTAGCGCAGGTCCTCCCTGGCGGGGCGGGGGAACATCCAGTAGGCCACCCCCATGATGAGCATGATGACAAAGCCGAACAGGGTAAGATGGGTGTGGGCCGAGATTATAACGGGATTTACCGCCCACCCGGCCAGTTGGGAGGCGAGCGTCCAGCCTCCAAGGGCCAGGCCGCACAGGAAAAACAAAAGCGCCGTCTTCACATAGCGGCGCGCAAGTCCGAACATTATATGATCCGTCTTAAAGCTTGTTAATGGCTGGTTTTCATTTTATTCTTAAAGCCGGTCCGGTACATATGATTTTTGGCATATGGAGGCAAATCCTGTGAGATTATTCGCCGCCGCGGCGGTGGCCCTGGTCATACTGTCCACAAACGCCGGCGCCGCCGAAAAGAAAAGCGCGGGGGTGGAAAGCCAGATCGAAAGCCTCCGGGATGACCTGCGCCAGGAATCGGAGCGCCGCCGGGAACTGGAAAAACTTATCGACGACCTTACCCGGGAAAAAGACAACGGCCAGCCGCGCCAGCCCCAGGAAAGAGAGATGGACGCGCCGCCCGCGATGGAGATGGACGATGAAGGGGACGCCGGGGAGCCGGCCGAAGAGTCCGTTGACAGGATATGGAAGGGGATGGAGTTCGCCGGGGGCGTGACCGGCGTTGTGCAGGGGACGTCGGCGGGCGGGGGGCGGGCCTCCAGCGAGAGGACCGGCTCTTCATACAGCGCCGCCATGGAAATGATTTACCATCAGGATGACAATTATTATCTTATAACCAGCCTCACCGCGGACTCGGGGCTGGGGGGCAACGGCAAGTTCGCCACGGACATCATGCCCGATTACGGAGCGCGCCGCACCGAGGGGAGGGGCGGGGCCGAGCAGGTGGCCCTCACCCAGGCGTTTTTCGAGGGGCTTTTCCTTGAAAGGAAGCTGGCGGTGAACCTGGGGAAGCTGGACATACATTCCCTGTACGACGAGAATATCCTGGCCGGGAACGAGAACACCGGTTTTCTTTCCGGCGCGCTGAACCGGGCCGCCGGCACTGTTGGCCGGGCGCTCGATTACAACAACACCGTGGGGGCCAGGGCGCTCGCCTCCCTGTCGCAATGGGCGGAAGCGCAGGTGATTTACGCCCATTCCGGGCTTGACGGGCTGGAAAGTTCGCCGTTTTCCGTGTTCCAGTTCACGTTGCGGCCGGGCCTTTTCAACCTGGAGGGGAATTACAGGTTTTACGCGGCGCATGATGGCCGGGTGTACCACGACGCCGCCGGCAATGAAAAAAGCGGCCTGGTGTACGGATTTAACTTCGACCAGTTCATCACCGACAACGTCGGCTTTTTTTTCCGCTGGTCCGCCCAGGCCAAGGATGTGCGGGAAAACAGGGTGACCGCGATGTATTCGGGGGGGCTGACGCTCACCGGAGGGATGTGGGGGAGGGTGGACGACCTTTTCGGGCTCGGATACGCCAAACTGGAGCTTAACGACACGCCAGCGCAACCTTACGAAGGGGGGCAGGGCGTTGTCGAAGCTTACTATAATGTGAAGGTGAACCCCATGGTGTCCGTTTCTTTTGACGTCCAGTTCCACTCCATGCTGCCCCAACCCAAAGACAGGGACATGACGGTGGCCGGAGCGCGCGCGAGGATTGATTTTTAAGGCCTGTTTTTTATCGGTTCGCCGGTTGCAATTTGGGGCTATTTAAAGTAAATTGTACGCCTAAGTACGCCGTATCCAGTTAGCTTTTCTTCAAACCGAGTCTTTATCTACGGGGGGATTGTGACCAGGTTAATATCCGCAGCGCTATTGACTATCGCCATTTCATGGCCCACTTTCGTTTATGCCGCCGAAGAAGCCGCTTACACGCCCAAAAACCCGGCGGTCCTGGCCACGCTGGCGGATGACGACACCGTTAAGACCCTTTCCGCCAACTGGCTGGAAAAGCAGAAAAGCGAGGAGGCGGCCGGGGTGGACGTTTCGGGCAAGCCGTCGTTCTCCGCGGCCTTCTGGATAGTGATCGTGGCGGTGATGGTGCTCATCGTGGCTCCGCTGGTGGTCTCCTTCGGCGCGGCGGCCAAGAAAACGAGCATAAGCTTGAAGCTGTACAACAGCCATGGGAGCCTTGTGATCCTGGCGCTGATACTGGGGGTGACCGGATATCTGTATATCAGCAGGCTGACGTCGGTTTCCGCGCTGGACAAAAGCTTCCTCGGCTTAAACAACATGGTCAACAAACTAAACCTGGCGCAAAGCAACTTCCTGCTGTACGGCTTTAAGAGCAAGGGCTACGCGGACAAGCAGGTGTCGCAGATAAAGTCCATCGTGGAGGAGTTCGGGGCCGACTTTAAGAACATACAGGCGGATTCCCACGCGGGGCCAGAGGAGCTTGCCATAGTGGACAAGATGAGAGAGTCCACCTCCAGCTACGAAAAGAGCTTTGGCAGCATGGTGAAGGCGTACACCGCCATGTATGACGCCCATATGAAAAGCGACCTTTTGTCCGATGAGATCGCGTCGTCCCTTTCCGACGAAAAGGGGGGCTCCGGCGCTCTTATAAGGCTTCGGCAGGTGGAGACGGCCAAAGCCCAGTTCGACGTGCATAAGAAACTTTCCAATGTGGAGGAGATGGCCGATGAATTGAGCCGGTTCATGCCGCAGGCCGGTTCGATAAAGGGGGCCGACCAATATAAGCAGCTCCTTGTCCAGCTTGTAAAGCAGACGGCGGAGGTGGAGCGGGAGACGGCGAAGATGTCCGGCGTGGTGGCCACTATGCGCGGGCTGACCATGGCCGGGATGAAACAGCTTGGGGGCAAGGCGGACACGTTGTTCACCGAGGCGAACACCGCCTCTTCCGTGCTTATCGTGATGGCGCTGATGGTGGGCATAATCCCGACGGTGATAGTGACCCGCTCGATCACCCTTCCCATGGGGCAGGTGGTGCACATGATCCAGGAAATGGGCAAGGGGCACCTGGAAGAGCGGCTCAACCTTGGCCGGTCGGACGAAATAGGGCAGATGTCCAAGGCGATGGACGATTTCGCGGACAACCTGCAGTATGAGGTGGTGGCGGCGTTAGAGCACCTGGCGGAGGGGGATTTGACCTTCGAGGCGATGCCCAAGGACCAGAAGGACGCCATCATGGGCGCCGTGAAAAGGACGGTGGAGGACCTGAACAACCTGATGGTCCAGATAAACATGGGGGGGGACCATATCGCCTCCGGGTCGGCCAAGCTGTCCGAATCGAGCCAGGCGCTCTCGCAGGGCGCCTCGCAGCAGGCCTCGGCGCTGGTGCAGATAACAAGCTCGCTGGAGCATATCGCCTCTCAGACCGGGAAGAACGCGGACAACGCCTCCCAGGCCAACAAGCTGGCGCATCACTCGCTGGGGGCGGCGCAGGAAGGCAACTCCCGGATGAAGGACATGGTGGCCGCCATGGCGGAGATAAACCAGTCCAGCCAGAACATATTCAAGATCATCAAGGTGATAGACGAGATCGCGTTCCAGACCAACCTGCTTGCGCTCAACGCGGCGGTGGAGGCGGCCCGGGCCGGCAAGCACGGCAAGGGTTTTGCCGTGGTGGCCGAAGAGGTGCGAAACCTGGCCGCCCGCAGCGCCCAGGCGGCCAAGGAGACGGCGGAGCTTATTGAAGGTTCCGTCACCAAGACCAAGAACGGCGCCGAGATAGCCGACAACACCGCGGCGGCCCTGGAGCTTATCGTCGCCGAGGTGACCAAGGTGACCAGCCTCGTGGGGGACATAGCCGAATCGTCCAACCGCCAGGCGCAGGGGATCAGCGAGGTGAACCGCGGCCTTGGCGAGATAGACAAGGTGACCCAGCGCACAAGCTCCATCGCCGAGGGGACCGCTTCTTCGGCCATGGAGCTTTCCAACCAGGCCGTGCGGCTCAAGAACATGCTGTCGCGCTTCAAGCTGTATGAAAACGGATCAATGGCGCCCAAGGCGCTGGCCGCCGCGCCCGAACCCGCCGCCAGGGCGGCCTTGCATGCGCAAAAGGCGGAATCCGCCAAAAAAGAGGCGCCCAGGCCCTTCACCGCGCCTTCCGCCGCATCCAGCCAGAGGATAAAGTGGGATCCTGCCATATACGCCACCGGCGTGTTCGAGATGGACGAGCAGCACAAGCGGCTTATCCACATATTGAACACGCTTTACGACCATGAGCATTCCGGCGACACAAAGCTTGTCGGCGAGACGCTAGGCTCCCTGCTCGAATACGCCAAGACGCACCTGTCCGACGAGGAAGAGTTGCTCCAGAAGGTGAAATTCCCTGAATACACGGCGCACAAGAAGTTACACACCGACCTGCTCAACGACGTGACCAGGCTGTATGGGGACTACGCCGAGGGGCGCACCCCCAGCATTCTCAAGCTGCTGGGATTCCTGCGCAACTGGCTGAACAACCATATCCAGCGGGACGACAGGAAATACGGCGACTTTATCGCAAAGAACGAAGGGGCCGCCCTCGCCGCGCCAAGGAACTCTGGCGCGAAGAAGGTCATCTCACTGGACGACGACGATTTCTCCTCGTTCTAGCAGCCGGACTTGCCGCAGCCGCAGCTTTTGGGGGCGTTGGGATTGTTGACGACGAACGAAGGGCCATAGGCCCCGTCCGCGAAGTCTATTTCCGATCCGGTCAGTTGCGTCAGGGAGTTGGGGTCCACAAGCACCGATATGCCGTTGGAGTCGAACCGCGCGTCCCCCTCGCCTTGAGTGTCAAAACCCAACTGGTATTGGGGCCCGCCGCATCCGCTTCCGGCGATGGCGATCCGCAGGTTTTTACCGGCGGCGCCCGATTCGGTCTGGACTTTGAGTATCTGTTCGGCGGCTTTCTGGCTCACAGTGATCATTTAAACAACTCCTTATATTTGGCGACGCCGCTATTTTCCCCGGAAGGGCCGATAGCTTCATCAGTAAATAACATTTATAAATTATAACAGCCGGTCCGGCCCCCGGTCAAACCGGGGGCGAATTGGGTAGTGTTTCAGTTTGCTATTTGATGTCATGCTGAGCAACGCGAAGCATCTCCCTATAGTTTCGATACTTTTTCAAAGTGGATTCTTCGCTATCGCTCAGAATGACAAACTGAGACAC
Source organism: Nitrospinota bacterium (assembly GCA_016235255.1). Lineage (NCBI taxonomy): Bacteria > Pseudomonadati > Nitrospinota > Nitrospinota bacterium. The sequence goes on from JACRLM010000079.1 coordinate 25,299, forward strand.
TACTGCGAATTGCGGACGCCCGCCGCCGTTAACACTTTCACCCGCCGCCCGGTCTGGTCTATCATTATTTTATGAGCATGAAACCGGCCGGTTCGCCATTTAATCTGGACGACAGGGAGACTTACGAGCGGTGGAAATTCCGCAAGCTCGCGGAAAGCCCGAAGTCCATCGGCGACCTTATGGTGGAAGTGGCCGATCCCGCAAGAATAACCAAGGCCGAGCGGGCCGCCATACTGGAGCGAATAGTCAGGGCAAATATGGCCATATACATCACCGGCAAGGGCGAAGACCCGGACAGGGAGATACCCCGCGCCGTGATGCGGCAGTTCAATGCGGTCCGATACGACAAAAACCCGGAAGCGGACGAAACAGGCGTCACCACCATCACCCCGAAAGAAGATATCGCCGCCACCGCCGGATACGATTACATCCCGTACAGCTTCAAGCCGATCCAGTGGCACACGGACGGATATTACAACCCGCCGGAACGGCTTGTGCGCTCGCTGATCCTCCATTGCGTCAAGAACGCCGCCCGGGGAGGGGAGAACGAGCTTATGGACCACGAGATGCTGTATATACTGCTTCGCGGCAAAAATCCCGATTACATCCGCGCCCTGATGATGGAAGACGCCATGACAATCCCCGCCCGGATGGAAGGTGGAACCGTGGCCCGGCCGGACCAGCCGGGGCCGGTGTTCCGGGTGGACCCGGCGGACGGGTCGCTTGCGATGCGATACACCCACCGGATAAAAAGCGTTGTGTGGAAAAAAGAGGCCCGGGAGGCGATGGAAGCTATCCGCGCCATTCTTGCCGCCCCGTCGCCGTATATACTGCGCGGGACGCTGGAGCCGGGCTGGGGATTATTGTGCAACAACGCGCTTCACACCCGCGCCGCCTTCGAGCATAACCAAAGCGGCATGGAAAGGACGATGTACAGGATACGTTCGTTCGACAGGCTCAGGTGAGGGTATGGACATTAAAGTTTCTTGACAGACGCAAGCGGCAAGAACAATGTCGCTGGCGAATCCGGCAAGGCGATAAATCCATGATGCAAATAGAATTTTCGCGCTGATTCATCCTTCGCGTCGGCGATCAAGGCGTATGCCGCCACATCCGATTTGCCGGCCCGGATCAGCGCGTCGGCCAATAGCGCGCCGCCGAGCCCCCGCCCCTTGAAATTATTGTCCACCGCCAACCGGCCCAGGCGCACCACCGGCACAGAAGGGTAGCGCGGCAACTTGTTTTTAACTCCGCCGGGCAGATCGGTGAGCGGCACACTGGCCGCCGACAATGTGTAGTAACCGGCTATGATGTGGCCGCTTGCGACGGCGATAAAACACTTTGTCACCCGTCTGCGGATGTCCTGTGTGACTTGCTTTTGGAAGTAACGGTCGAGCGATTGAGTCCCGCATTCGAATGTTGAGCGGTCATCCTCAACGTCGAGGGGGCGGATGCGCAAGCCCACTATTCTTTTACAAGTTTGCGGCGGCGGGCAAAAGCACGTTTTAGCGCGGGCGCCGTTTTGGGCGGCGACAACAGCGCTTTGGCGAAACATTCCTGGTCGTCCATGGTCAACCTGATGATCCCCGCCTGTTCTATGGCCCGCTCGGCGGCTTCCTGCACGGCGGAAACGACGAAATCGGTCATGGTCCTCCCTTGGAGTTCGGCGGCGCGTTTTAACATGCCGTGCAGGCCGGAGCTTATCCTGGCTTCAAGCCTGGCGCTGGAAATCGCTGTTTTCATAAGCATGTCCTCCTGGATTGAATGTACGGCAAATAGCCGTATTAGTCAACAGACGTTTGGCTGTCCGCCACAGCTGGACGCCGGCGCCGCGCAGCGTCACTCCAGATAAACGCTCTCTTCCCCGGCGATCTGTTCCACGGAGGCGATGAACGTGTCGCTTGGGGCCACGGCCACGCCGCGGGCGCGGATGGTGATCTCCCCCCGGCCGGGGGAGACCATGTGCAGCGACACCGGGCATTTCCCCTTGTGCCGCTCGAACACGCTTTTAAGCTCCTTTAACGTCTCCTCCTCCAGCCCCGGGGTGGACATGGTCACGCGAACCGCGTTGGCGAACCGCTCCTTGGCCTCGGTGAACGCCATTATCTCCTGCGCGATGATCTTCACAGTGTTTTTCTCGTCGTCCACGTCGGCCGTCCCCTTGATGAAAACCGGTTCATCCCGGTCGAGAAGCTCAACGGTCTTCGCATAAGTGTCCGGCCAGACGATCACCTCCATTATTCCGTGCAGGTCCTCTATGGTGAGGTAGGCCATGATGTCGCCTTTTTTGGTGGTCTGGGTCTTGCGGGCGATCACAACTCCGCCGATCCGGAGCTCGGCCTTGTTCTGGGCGTTTTCGATGGTGGAGGAGTTAAATGTGGCGATCCGTTTGAGATCGGCGGAATGTTCGTTTAGCGGGTGGCCAGATATGTAAAATCCGAGCGCCTCTTTTTCGTAGCCCAACCGCTCTTTCTCGCTCCATTCCGGCGCGCCGGCAGGTTTTTGCGGCGACGCCTCCATCGCTCCTCCGAATATGTTGAACTGGCCGATCTCCCTGTCCCTCTGCGTCTTCTGGGCGGAGGCCATCACCTCCTCCGCGCTCGCCAAAAGCGACGAGCGGGACTTTTCCAGCGAGTCGAACGCGCCGCACTTGACCAGCGCCTCCATCACCCGCCTGTTGAGGGCGGAGGCCTCCACCGACTCGGCGAAATTAAGGTACGAGGTGAATTTTCCGTTTTTCTCCCTCGATGCGATTATGGCGTTCACCGACGATGTCCCCAATCCCTTCACCGCCGCCAAGCCGAACCGGATACCCTCCGGGGTCACCGAAAAATCGTTCATCGACTCGTTCACGTCCGGCGGAAGCACCTTTATCCCCATATCCCGGCATTCCTGGATATAGCGGATCACCTTGTCCGAATCCCCCATTTCCGAGGTGATCAGCGCCGCCATGTACTCTGCGGGGAAATGGGCCTTCAGATACGCCGTCTGGTAGGCCACGAGGGCGTAACAGGCGGAGTGGGACTTGTTAAAGCCGTACTCGCCGAACTTTTCTATCTGCGCCCACAGCGTCTCCACCTTTTCCCGGTTAAAGCCGCCGCCCACAGCCCCGTCTATGAACTTCCCCTTAAGGTCGGCCATGAGGTTGGCGTCTTTCTTGCCCATCGCCTTTCGCAGGCTGTCCGCCTGGCCCAGGGTGAATCCCGCCAGCATGTTGGCGATCTTCATCACCTGCTCCTGGTACACGATGACCCCATAGGTCTCCCGCAACACAGGTTCGAGCTGCTGGAACGAAAGCTCCACCTTCTCGTGGCCGTGCTTGCGGCGCACATACTGGTCGGCCATGCCGGAGTTTATGGGGCCGGGGCGGAACAGGGCGACGAGGGCGATGATGTCGAAGAAATCAGTCGGCTTCATCTTCCTGATAAGGTCGCGCATGCCGGAGGATTCGAGCTGGAACACGCCGAATGTCTTGGCGGATCCCAGCAGTTCATAAGTCTTCTGGTCGGCCAGCGGTACTTCCCCGATGTCGAACGCTTTTTCGTGCGTGGCCCTGATCTTTTTCACGGCGTTGTCTATCACCGTGAGGGTGCGAAGCCCCAGGAAGTCCATTTTCAAAAGCCCCAGCTTTTCGATGTCGCTCATCTGGTACTGGGTGGTGACGTCGTGGCTGGACTGGTTCGGCTTGAAAAGGGGCATGAAGTGGGTGAGCGGCTCCGGGCTTATCACCACACCGGCGGCGTGGGTGGAGGCGTGGCGGGCCGTCCCCTCCAGCGAGCGGGAAATCTGGACAAGCTGGGCCACCTGGGGGCTTTCCTCGGCCAGTTTTTTAAGCCTCGGTTCGCGTTCCAGCGCGTCGTCTATGGTTATCTTAAGCTCGTTGGGGATGAGCTTTGCGATCTTGTCCGCCTCGGCGTAGGGCATGCCCAGCACGCGCGCCACGTCGCGGATCACCGCCTTCGCCTTCATCTTCCCGAAGGTGATGATCTGGGCCACGTGGGTCTGGCCGCCATACTTGTCCCGGACGTAGTTTATTACCTCCTCGCGCCGGTCCATGCAAAAGTCTATGTCTATGTCCGGCATGGAGATACGCTCCGGATTGAGGAACCGTTCGAATATGAGGCCATACTCCATCGGGTCTATGTCCGTTATCCGCAGAGCGTAGGCCACCATGGAACCTGCGGCGGAACCGCGCCCCGGGCCGACGGGGATGCCGTGGTCGCGCGCGTACTTTATGAAATCCCACGTGATAAGGAAATATCCCGAAAAGCCCATCTTGCCGATGGTATCAAGCTCCCACTTTAACCTTTTTACATACTCGGCCTTTTTCGCTTCCGGGAAAGGTTTTCCGGCCTTTTCCGCCTTTATGAACCGAAGCTCCAGTTCATGAGCGGCCATCTGTTCCAGATATTCGTCCAGCGTCACGTCGCTTGGCGCCGGGAAGCGGGGGAGGTGGTATTTGCCGGTGTCGAAGGTGAAGTTGCACTCCTCGGCGATCCTGATTGTGTTGCGCAGCGCATCGGGTATCTCGCCGAAAAGCGCGAACATCTCCTCGGGCGACTTGAAATAGAACTGGTCCCCGTCGTAACGGAGCCGGTTGGTGTCGCTCAAAGCCTTGCCCGAGCCGATGCAAAGCAGGGCGTCGTGGGCGGCGGCGTCGTCCCGGTTAAGGTAATGGGCGTCGTTTGTGGCCACCAGCGGCAGGTCCATGTCACCGGCAAGCTTTACCATAAGCTTGTTCACCGCCCGCTGGCGCTCCATCCCGTGGTCCTGAAGCTCCAGGTAGAACCGTCCGGGGAACACCGATTTGTAATAGTCCGCCGCCGTCTTCGCCTGCGCCACGTTGTTTATGGAAAGATGCCGCGCCACCTCGCCGTGCAGGCAGGCGGAAAGGGCGATGAGCCCGTCGGAATGGGCGGCCAGAAGCTCTTTGTCCACCCTCGGCTTGTAATAAAAGCCTTCCGTGTACCCGGCGGTGACGAGCCGGCAAAGGTTCTGGTAACCCTTTCGGTTTGTGGCCAGAAGCACAAGGTGGTAATAGCGGTCGGAATTCTGGTCGGAAGATGCCGGGTCGCGGTCGAATCGGGAGGCCGGGGCGATGTACACCTCGCAGCCTATGATCGGTTTTATTCCCGCCTTGGTGGCCTTGGTGGCGAATTCGAACGCGCCGAACATCGCCCCATGGTCGGTGAGCGCCACGGCCGGCATGGCGAACTCGGCCGCTTTTTTGAGCAACGGGCCGAACTGTATGGCCCCGTCCAGCAGGCTGTATTCGCTGTGCAGGTGGAGATGGACGAACTCGCTGTGTTTGGTCAAGGTCATCTGGCGCACGGCCTGCGCCGCTCCTCACCGGAAAATCCCCCCGCGCGGGTCAAGCTATCATGTCCTTCGGGCAATTGAGCGTTGTCAGGGCCTGCCGGGTCTGCACATACTGCCGGCTTGCGTCGTCCTTGCTGCGGAAATAGGCGGCCTGGACCAATTCGTCCTTGCTATCGGGCAGCCCTTTGAACCATTTGCATTTGGCCACAAGTTCACGGGCCAGCCATTCCATCTCGCCGGAGACGGCGGCCCACTTGTCCCCCGATGCGCCATAACGCCGCGCCAACGCCATCCCGACAGGGCCTGCCTCCACCAGTTTGTGGTTGATCACCTGCAGGATGAAAAGCTCCCGCTTTTCTTTGGGCAACCCTTCCACCACCTCGTTGAACTGCGCCGCCGCCGGCTGCGCCTCGGCATTGTCCGCCGAGCCCATGGCGGTGAAAATCTTTTCCGAGCTTTTCCGGGCGCGGCGTATGTCATCCTGGCTTATGAAAAGCAGCCGCATGAAGCTGTTATAGTCCTCCTCGCCAAAGCCGCGGCGCATCTCACGGTAGCTTTTGTTGTCCTTTATCACCCCCATGAACCAGTCCCGGCTTTTGCCCGAAAGCTTTTCTTTCAACGATTCGCCGAACACCTGGCGCACCAGCCCCTTGGACTCCCCGTCCTCGAAGGCCGACGGCCAGTCCACCACCCGGATGTTTGTCATGTACTTGCGGGCGATGTTGTTGCAAAGCTCCTCCTTCTCCGCCAGGAAGTCCGCGCCGAACACCGTCCGCAGCGCCTGCAGCAATCCTCCCACGATCTGGCGGGGGATAACGCCGCGCACATGCTCGTCCCGTATCCGAAGGTTCAGGAAAATGTCCTGGCGCAGCGGGAAATAATTGTCTATCTGGCGGACGAGCACCCTGCCGAAATAATTGTTGCGCAGCTTGTCCACCTCCACCAGGGCGATGATCTTCTTTATCTCCTCGGCCACGGCGGCGGCGCTTTCCATGTTCATCTTTTCCGACTCACGGGCGATGCCCCCCATGGTCTTGCGAAGGGCATCGGCCATGGCGGCCTGCAGATGCTTTCGCACCATGGGGCCGTATTTGAGGTCCGCGGCCAGCACTTCGTCCAGCGACTTGTTCAGGTCCGACGCAAAGGTTTTCAGGGTGGAGGCCACAAGGCTCCGGAAAAAGTGGCTCGTCACCTCCGGCGGCAATGGCAGGCGTGCGTTTGCGTCAAATACGTCGGACATCTTGAATAGGCTCTATAGGGGAATGATCAGGTCACAAACAGCGGCCGGGAGGAAAAGAATCAATAATCCTCGTCCGGCACATCGTCTATTATAAGCCTGTCCGGCCCCGGCACAAAGCCCTCCTCATCCTCGGCGGGGAAGGTCTCTATGTCCTCCAGCGGCGTCGTCTCTTCCTCTTCACCACCCTCGAACTCGTCCACCACCACTATGGGCTTGGGAGCCTTTGTTGAAGGGCGTTTTGGCGCCTTGCGCTGGTCCGCCCCGCATTTTGGGCACACAGGCTCCGGCTTTTTCATGGTGTAAAACTTCACGCCGCACTGATAGCAGGTGTATTTATCGCCAAATTTTGGATGAGCCATAACTCGAAAAAACCCGAAATATAAGGTTGAAAAACATCAAGCCGGTTCAAAGCTTGACGTATGTGATACCCAAATACGAGAGAAAAGGCAACAATTATTTTACGGCAAGGAAAAACAGGCGGTTAGGAGGAGGCGCAACTGGCTCAAAAGGGTTGCGGATTCATCTTTTGTTACGCTTGAGTCCCGCCGGCGTTTCCACTTGGAAAGGAAAGCTTTGGATATACCAATGATCGTTAACAAACTCACCCCTCCCTGAAGGGGAGAGGGCAGGGGGGGAGTTCAAATCTCTCTGTACCAAACGCAAACAGTTTTGCGAATAGTTCAACTATTTGCAAATGTGATTGCGTTTGGAAATATGGATTCCGCCGGCCGGGTTTGATGGAAGAGGCAGCAAATGTGCGGAGCATTCACCGCGCCGCATGCCAGACCGGCAGGCTCACTCCCACTCTATCGTTCCCGGCGGTTTTGTCGTCACGTCGTAAACAACCCTGTTCACCCCGCGCACTTCGCCGATAATTCTATTGGACATGCGGCCCAACACCTCGAAGGGTATCTGCGCGAAGTCCGCTGTCATCGCGTCGCGGCTGGTCACCGAGCGGATCGCGATAACGTTCTCATACGTCCGCTCGTCCCCCATCACCCCCACCGATTTCACCGGCAGGAATACGCCGAACGCCTGCCACACCGAATCGTACAATCCCGCTTTTTTCAGTTCGTCCAATATGATCGTGTCCGCCTTGCGCAATACGGAAAGTTTCTGCTCCGTCACGTCGCCAAGCACGCGGATGGCAAGGCCGGGGCCGGGGAACGGATGGCGCCACACCAGGTCGCGCGGCAGGCCAAGCTCCTCGCCAAGCGCCCGGACCTCGTCCTTGAATAGTTCGCGCAGCGGCTCTATCAAATCAAGATGCAGAAGCTCGCCAAGCTCCAGGTTATGATGTGTTTTTATCACCGCCGACGGCCCTCTGAAGCTCACCGATTCGATCACGTCCGGATAAAGCGTCCCCTGCGCCAGGAATTTCACGTTGGGTATCTTGTTCGCCTCCGCCACGAACACGTCCACGAACGCCGGGCCGATGATCTTGCGTTTGGCCTGCGGGTCCGCCACCCCGGCAAGTTTGCCGAGGAACAGTTGCGATGCGTCCACCTTCACCACTTTTATCTGGAAATGTCTGGCGTAGGCGTTCATCACCATGTCCGCCTCACCTTCGCGCAGAAGGCCGTTGTCCACGAATATGCAGGTGAGCTGATCGCCGATGGCCTCGTGGATGAGCCTTGCCGCCACGGAGGAGTCCACCCCGCCGGACAGGCCGCAGATCACGTTTGCGCTTCCCACTTTTTCGCGGATAGTCTCCACCTGCCCGGAGATGAACGAGCGCATCGTCCAGTCCCCTTTGCAGCCGCAGATGTTGTAAACGAAATTCTCCAGCATGACGGAGCCGTTTGGCGTGTGCGCCACCTCCGGGTGAAACTGGATGCCGTATATCGCTTTATCCTTGTGACGCATGGCGGCCACGGGGGAGTTTTGCGTCTGCGCGATGGTCGTAAAACCGTCCGGCGCCTTTTCAATGCGGTCGCCATGGCTCATCCAAACGTCCTGCTCCGCGCTAAGGCCGGCGAACAGCGGATTGGCCGTGTCGCACGACATTTTTGCCGGGCCGTATTCACGATACGCCGATTTGCCCACCTTCCCGCCAAGAAGGTGTGTGGTCAACTGCATCCCATAACATATGCCAAGCACCGGGACGCCCAGGCCGTACACATTTTTGTCCACCATCGGCGCGTCCGCCGCCGTGACATAGAATGGCGAGCCGGAGAGGATGATCCCCCTTGCGCCGAACGCCTTGATTTTGCCGAACGGGACGTTGCACGGTTGGATTTCGCAATATACACGAGCCTCCCGGACGCGCCGGGCGATAAGCTGGGTGTATTGCGAGCCGAAATCGAGGATCAGGATTTTTTCGTGTTGGGTCATGATTACAAGTCCATGAAAATATTTTCGGAGATCATCGCCTGTCTCAATAAACTGCGAATCGTGCCGGGCGGAACTTCGGAAGAATGCTTTGGAACAATGACTGTCAATGTGCCCTCTGTGGTTTTTTTATAGAACTTTACATGGCTTCCATGTGTCCCTCTTTCGGCAAACCCGGCCGCGATCAGCTTCCTTCTGACTTCCCGGTAAGGAATTGGTTTCAAACCGGCACTTCCACTTCCAGTGTATAGGCCCCCGGTGTGATCGTGGCGATTGGCGGCGTGAAGTGAAGTTCCAAAGCCTCCTTCAGGTTCAATAGGGCCTCTTCCGTTGAATGGCCATGAGAGGCGACGTCAACCTCCACGCACTGGGCGATATACCAGTCATCCTCATGCCACACGAACGCGTTGTATTTTTTTAACATTCAATGAGAACCTTCCAGTAAATGCGCCATATTGTTTTCCACGCCGGTAATGCCGCTGGCCATAAATCACGCTTCAATTATAACAATAAAATGGTCGATCATTTGCAATACACCATCGCCTCCCGCGCACGCCGGGCGATAAGCCGGGTGTATTGCGAGCCGAAATCGAGGATCAGGATTTTTTCGTGTTGGTCCATATTATGTTTCTCATCTCTTTATAAATGCAACAGAGGCATCACCTGTAAGCTTCCTTCCTGTGCGCAACTGCCACTATTTCGATGGTTTTTGCTGGAATGTCCACAATGTATAAAACCCGGTAATCTCCAACTCTAATCCTGTATTCATCCCGGCCACGAAGTTTTACAGCGCCTCTTGGAACGGGTAAACGCGCCAGAGCGGCTATAGCGTTTATTATTCTTTCGCAGACTCTGTCGGGTAAAGCGTCCAGTTCCTTTTCCACCGAGCGCTTAGTCTTCACATAATATGACATCAGGCTTTTCTTTTTTTTCTGTCCGCAAGATATTCCTCCAGCGGCCTTGAAGGCTCATGGCGTCTTTTCTCGATAATGGCGATATCCATCAGGTCTTTGGAAAAATGATTGTCTTCCAGAAGTCCCTCCACAACAGCCTCTTTGTCCTTTTTGGAAAGCGCCTTAAAAGCCATGAGAAATATCTTGGAAGTGGCTTTTGTTGACTCTCGGCTCATTAATTATCTCCTTGAATGGATTATTTCTCCACCGAGTAGTTCGGCGATTCTTTCGTTATCTGCACGTCGTGCACATGGCTTTCCTTCAGCCCCGACGCGGTGATCTGGATGAACCGTCCCTTCTCCCGCAGCGCCTTTATGTTCTTCGCCCCGCAATATCCCATGCCGGAGCGCAGCCCGCCGATGAGCTGATGCACCACGAAAGAAAGCTCCCCCTTGTATGGCACGCGCCCTTCCACCCCTTCGGGGACGAGCTTCACGCCCCCCGCTCGCTTGTCCTGGAAATACCTGTCCGCGCTCCCTTCGGTCATCGCGCCGATGCTTCCCATCCCGCGATACTCTTTGTACGCCCGCCCCTGGAAAAGTATCTTCTCCCCCGGCGCTTCCTCCACCCCGGCGAAAAGCGACCCTATCATCACGCAGTCCGCCCCGGCGGCGATGGCCTTCACGATGTCACCGGAATGTTTTATCCCGCCGTCGGCGATAACGGGCGTTCCGGTCTTGGCCGCTTCCCGCGCGCAATCGTTCACCGCCGTGATCTGCGGCACGCCAACCCCGGCCACGATGCGCGTGGTGCATATGGACCCCGGCCCGATGCCCACTTTCACAGCGTCCGCCCCCGCTTTCACAAGATCGCGCACCGCCTCCGCCGTGGCCACGTTGCCGGCCACGATCTGCAGTTTGGGCCACTTTTTCCTTATGGCCTTCACGGAGTTGAGCACCGATTTGGAGTGCCCGTGCGCCGTGTCTATCACCACTATGTCCAGCCCCACGCTGGCAAGCTCGGCCACCCGCTCCATCTTGTCCGCCCCGGCGCCCACTGCCCCGCCCACGCGAAGCCTCCCATGGTCGTCCTTGGCGGCGTTGGGATACTGTATGGACTTCTCGATGTCCTTGATGGTGATAAGCCCGGCCAGATGCCCTTTCTTGTCCACCACCAGCAGCTTTTCGATCCTGTTCTTGTGCAGGATAGTCTTCGCCTGCTCGAGCGTGGCGCCAACGGGGACGGTGACCAGCTTTTCCTTGGTCATAAGCTCCCCCACGGGCTTTTCCATGTCGGTCTCAAACCGCATGTCCCTGTTGGACAATATGCCCACAAGCCTGGCGCCGTCGGTGACGGGGAATCCGGAGAATCCGTATTTTTCCACAAGCTTGAAGGCCTCGCCCACCCGCTGGCCCGGCTGGAGCGTGATGGGATCGGTTATCATCCCCGTCACGTGGCGCTTCACCTTGTCCACCTCCTTGCGCTGCTTTTCTATGGGAATGTTTTTATGGACAAAGCCGACCCCCCCCTCCAGCGCCAGGGCTATTGCCAGCCGCGCCTCGGTTACGGTGTCCATCGGGGCGGACACAAGGGGGATGTTAAGGGTGATTTTTTTCGTAAGCCGGGCGCCGGTCTGCACCTGCATGGGGAGCACGTCCGAATAGTTCGGGGCCAGCAGCACATCGTCAAAAGTCAGAGCCAGGCGGGTTTCCTTGAATTTGGCTGTCATTTGCGTCATTCCTCAGCTTTTATGGCCTTTTCGCGTGAAACATTATTTATAAAGAAACCCGGCCCCGCGCGCAAGATAAAAACCTGTTTTTAAGGGGGTGATAATAGCGGAGCAAATCCACCTCTGGCCATTCGTCCATGGTTTTGAGGACGCCAGTGGACAACCGTCCATGAATTCCGCGACACTTTACAAGCCGAAAACATCCTCCCGGTAAAAGCGGCCTTCGGAACATGCTGTATTCCCGCGCAATGTGCGCGCCTTGAGTGCATGGCACGGTCTATGCCTGTTGATATGGTCATGGATATGGACAATATGGAGGACTGGAAAATGAAAGCCATGGACAAACTGGGCCGCCTGCTGGCCGTTGCGGCCGTATTCGCGCTGGCGTCGTGCGGCTCCGGGGGCGGGGCGGCGGGCTCCGCGCAAAGCAACAGCGTCTCAGGTTCGGTGATGCTCGATTCCGCCCCGTCGGCAAGGGCCCGGGCCTCATTCTCTCCATCGTCCATGGCGCTCACCGCGTTTGACGGTTCGGTGATCCAGCTTTTGGACAGTTCCGGCGCGATGGTGGCCCAGACCACGGCGGACGCCTCCGGCCAGTTCACATTTCTTGATGTGCCGCAGGGGTCATACACCATAAACGTGGTTGATTCGGCCAGCGGCGCGGTTGTCACCAGCGTGAACGTGGCCCTTATAGAGGGGGACAACGCCTTTATCGAGGGGGTGATAAGCCAGGACGTGGCTTCCTGGACCGTGACATACAGCGCAGGGGACGAATCGCTCCAGAACGACGCCCAGATGCAGATAGCCCAGAACATGGCGGACGCCTCCGGCCAGTCCCTATCCGCCGTCGTCGCCATGCGCGAACAGGGAATGGGGTGGGGTGACATAGCCAACCAGTTAGGGGTGAATCCGGGCCAGTTGGGGCTTGGCGAGGGGCACGACGACGACCTGGACGATGAAAAGACCACTTCGTCGAACTTCGGATCATCCGGCGCGAACGCGGCGGCGGGACAGGGGGCCAACAGCGGCTCCTCCATGGGGATGGACGATGACAGCGACGGCGACAGCGGCCAGGATGACGACGATTCTGACGATAGCGGCGGCAGCGATGATGACAGCCATGGCGGGAACGGGAATGGGAACGGGAACGGCGGCCACGGTTCGGGCAACTGACCGGTTCTTTTCAGCGGGGCAGGGGTCAAACCTGCCCCTTTTATACCGTCCCTGGCATCCCGGAAGCCCAAATGCTACTTGGAATCAGTGTGTAGGGGCGCCGCTTGCCGCGCCCTCTTTATTGGGCAGGGCAAGCCCTGCCCCTACAAAAGCCCTGACCCCGGTTCCTTGCCATAGTCTTTAAGAATCCGTGGTCAGCGACCACGGGGAAGCGCTAATGGAGGCGACCACGGGGAAGCGAGGAGGGATTTTCAAAACAAGGGAATCCGGGGTGAATAACCCACTGGACAGCGCGAAAAATAAATAACCAGAATAAAAAGATGCTTCGCTTTGCTCCGAATGACAGCCCAAAACAAACTGACGCATTACCTGCCCCAAAATGCTCTTTACACCTTTTGCGTGATATTATAGGATTATCAATCAACGTGAAAACAGAAAGAGTAAGGAAAAGAGGTTAAGACGAATATGGCCCTGATCAAGGAGCGGAAGACCGACATCATCGGCAAATACCGCCTAAGCGACAACGACACGGGTTCCGCCGAAGTGCAGATTGCCCTCCTCTCGGAGAGGATCAACGGGCTGACGGAACATTTCAAGACCCACAAGAAGGATCATCACTCCCGCCAGGGTTTGCTCAAGATGGTCAGCCGGCGGCGCCGCCTGCTCGATTACATCAAAAAGCACAAGTTCGACAAGTACAAGTCGATAATCGAGTCGTTGGGCATCCGCCGCTAGGGAACGGCGCGCCGGCGGGGCGCCCGGGATTTACGGCGGATTGCGGAAGAACGCCAAAACTCCGTTTCCGCGCGTCAAGGCGCCGGGTTCCCCTACACACACACTAAAGAAGATAGGAAAAACAGGAAAATGCAAGCTGAAAGACTGGAAATGCAGATAGGGGGCAAGACCCTCTTTATAGAATCGGGCGTGCTGGCAAAGCAGGCGGCCGGTTCGGTGGTGGTGGGCCTGGAGGAGACGATCATACTGGCGGCGGTGTCCGCCGAGGATTCGCCCCGGGAAGGGCTGGGGGATTTTCTCCCGCTCACCGTTGATTACAGGGACAGGATATCCGCGGCCGGGAGGATACCCGGCGGCTTTTTCAAGCGTGAGGCCCGCCCGGCGGACAGGGAAACGTTGACCTCCCGCCTGATAGACAGGTCCATCCGCCCCATGTTCGCCGAAGGGTACGCCAACGAGACCCAGATAATAATCCACCCCCTCTCCTTCGACTATGAGAACGAGACCGACGTGCTGGCGCTCACCGGCGCCTCGGCGGCCCTCATGGTGTCGCACCTGCCGTTCTTCGCGCCGATTTCCGGCGTGCGGGTGGGCAGGGTGAACGGGGAGATGATACTCAACCCCACCATAAAGCAGATGGCCGAGAGCGACATGAACATCGTGGTGGCCGGCACCGAGGAATCGCTGGCGATGGTTGAAGGCGGCGGCAAGGAGATATCCGAGGAGGACCTGGTGGCGGCGCTGGAATTCGCCCACGAGGCCATCAAGAAGATATGCGCGCTGCAAAAAGAGCTGGCCGCAAAGCTTGGCAAACCGAAAATGACCGTCACCCCGGTTGACAAGAGCGCGGACGTGAACCTTGTGGCCCAGAAAGTTGGCGACAGGTTCAGGGCCGCTGCCCTCACCAAAGGGAAGGCCGAGCGCAAAGAGGCGATAAAGGCCCTTCGCAAGATCGTGATCGCGGAGATAATGGCCGGCGCGGCGGACGAAGATCGCGAGGCTGCGTTAAAGGACGCTTTCGAGGTGGCGCAGAAAAATTATGTGCGCCACCTGATCGTCAGTGAAGGCATCCGCGCCGACGGCAGGGGCCTTGCCGAGATACGGCAGATCACCCCGGCGGTGGACGCGCTTCCCCGCACCCACGGTTCCGCCCTGTTCACCCGCGGGGAGACCCAGGCGCTGGTGACCACCACCCTTGGCACCGGACAGGACGAGCTTATGCAGGAGCGGCTGGAGGGCAAAATCACCCGCAGGTTCATGCTCCATTACAACTTCCCCCCCTTCTGCGTGGGCGAAGTGAAAAGGATCACCGGCCCCGGCCGGCGCGAGATCGGGCACGGCGCCCTGGCCGAGCGGGCCATCGAGCCTGTGATACCCACCAAGGAGGCATTCCCGTACACCATCCGCGTGGTCTCTGAAATACTCGAGTCCAACGGTTCTTCTTCCATGGCCTCCGTGTGCGGCGCTTCGCTCTCCCTTATGGACGCGGGGGTGCCGATAAAGGCTGCCGTGGCCGGCGTGGCCATGGGGCTTGTGCAGGAAGGGGAGAAGATCGCCATACTGTCCGACATCCTTGGTCTTGAAGACGCCCTTGGTGACATGGACTTCAAGGTGGCCGGAACGCGGCAGGGGATCACCGCCGTGCAGATGGACATCAAGATCGAAGGCGGGCTCACCGTGGACCTTCTCACCCGGGCGCTGGCCCAGGCGAAGGAAGGGCGGATGCACGTGCTCGGCAAGATGGACGAGGCGATCACGGGCCCCAGGGAGGATCTGAACAAGAACGCCCCGCGCATCCACACCATCAAGATCAATCCGTCCAAGGTCGGCGCGCTTATCGGGCCCGGCGGCAAGGTCATCCGCGGCATAGTGGCGGAAACAGGCTGTCAGATAGACATCGAGGACGACGGCACGGTGCTGGTGGCGTCCTCCAACAAGACGCAGATGCAGGCGGCGGTGCAGCTTATCACCTCCATCGTGCAGGAAGCGGAAGTGGGCAAGGTGTACGTGGGCACGGTCAAGAGGATCGTGGACTTCGGCGCTTTCATAGAGATATTCCCCGGCTGCGAGGGGCTTTGCCATATCAGTGAAATGGCGCACCACAGGGTCGGCTCCGTCCACGACATAATGTCGGAAGGGGACGAGGTGCTGGTAAAGTGCATCGGCATGGAGCCTTCCACCGGGAAGATACGCCTGTCGCGCAAGGAGGCCATGGCCCCCGGTGAAGGCGGCGGTGAAGGTGGAGAAGGTGGCGATGAAAGGCCCCCGAGGCGCGAAGGGGGCGGCGGCGGCGGCGAACATCACAGGCGCTCCGGCGGAGGAAGGGACAGGGAACCCAGGTTTGGCGGGCGGGGTGATAGAGACAACCGCCGTTAACGGCATCCCGGTAATACTCGAAACTCTTCCGTTTTTCAGGTCCGTGGCTTTCGGCGTTTGGGTGAACGCCGGAAGCCGGGACGAAACGGAGGAGAAATCGGGCCTATTCCATTTCCTTGAGCACATGGTGTTCAAGGGCACATCCAGAAGGGACCCGCTGGCCATCAGCGTGGAGACCGATGAACTTGGCGGCCAGCTGGACGCCTTCACATCCCGCGAAGTCACCTGCTACTCCTCCCATGTGGTCGCCGAAAGGCTGGAACAGGCGTTTGACCTGGTCACCGACATCATGATGAACTCCGTGTTCCCCCCGGCCGAGCTGGAGAGGGAGCGCCAGGTGATCATCGAGGAGATCCGGATGGGGGAGGACAACCCCGCCGAGTATATATACGACAAAATGTACCCCCTCCGATGGCCCGGCCATCCGCTCGGCAGGCTCATCACAGGATCGGTGGAGACCGTGGCCGCCTTGAACAGGGACGACTTTATAACCGCCCGGGACAAGTTCTACCGCCCGCCAAGGCTGCTTGTCACCGCCTGCGGCGCGGTGGACATGAAAACGTTGAAGGAGCTTGTGGCGCGCCATTTCGGCGGCCTTCAGGCCGAACCGGGCGAAAGACAAATGGACACTCCCAGGATCAGCCGGGCCTCATATATCATGCGCAAAAAGCTGGAGCAGGCGCACATCCTGCTGGCGGCTCCGGGGCTTCCAACGGACAGCCGCCGCAGGCCGGCCCTTTCCATATTGAACACGGCGTTGGGGGGAGGAGTGTCGTCCCGGCTGTTCCAGAAAGTGCGGGAGGAACTGGGGCTGGCGTATTCCATAAACAGTTTTTACGAGCAGTTCGCCGACGCGGGGCTTTTCGGCGTGTACGCCGCCTGTTCGCCGGAAATGCTGCCCAAACTATGGGACGCGGTTCGCGGCGAGATGGAAAGGGCCTCGGCCCATCCACCCACGGCCGAGGAGATAAGAAGGGCGAAGAACCTTAGCGCCGGGGCGCTTAAAATGTCGTTTGAATCGGTCAATTCCCGTATGTTCCAGATGGCCTACCAGTGGCTTTATTACGGCAAGGCTCTGGCGCCCGACGAGATGCTGGCGGAAATAGAAGGCGTTACGCTCGATGAAGTAAGGGAGCTTGCCGGGGAGTTGCTGGCTGGGAGGGAGTTTACGGTTATAGCGTTAGGGCCTATACACAGACGGCAGGAAAAGCTGTTCGAGATTTAGGTTCCGGCGCGGTAATACTTGCCAAATCCTTGGATCTCAAACTACTTTCCCTGCTTGACCATGTCCGCCACTATCTTGCCGGCGATCTTTTCCGAGTCCACGTGGTATTCGCCTTTGGAAATCTTTTCCTTGATGGCGTCCACCTTCTCCTTGCGCACGTCCGGCGTGTTCTTCACGGCGGTGTTGGCCTTGGCCACTTCCTTGGCGAATCCGGACACGGCCACATTGGTGGCGGTGCTGCTGGACTTGCCAGCTTCGGCGGCGGGAGCGTCGCTCCTGGCGGCTTTCACGGCGGCGGCCTGGTCCCGCTTTTTTAAATCATCCACCCTGGCCTGGTTATAGTTCGGATCGGCTCCAAAAACCTTCACTTTAAATCACCTCCCTCCAATTTTAAGGGCCATCTTCCAAAAATGAAGCCCTGAAACTTCATCTCATTCATTCCTGTTATCTTATCGGACATTCGCGGAACGAACTTTAAATTATTTACCAAAATAAAGCCAGTAATATCAACAAGATAACAAAAATGAGCAAAATAATTTTAGTCAAAATAACGAATCTCGGCCGCACTCTCCGTTAATAAAGCAATTAACGGGCCATGCTTCCGGGAGCGAGCTTCAAACCGTCTCCGGACCGTTCTTTAGCGCCCCCTTAAAACCTTCCGCGAAGCTCACCTGGTTGCGCCCGGCCAGCTTGGCGTTGTACATGGCCCTGTCGGCCATGTTTATAAGCGTGTCGGAATCGTCGCCATCCTCGGGAAATATGGCCGCTCCCAGACTTCCGCTGATCTGGAGTTTGCCCCCCTTAACTATCACCGGGCTGTTGATCTCTTCTACGATTTTTCTGGCTATGTGCTCCGCCGCGGCTGGGTTTGCAAGCTCGTCGAGCACCAGCACGAACTCGTCCCCCCCGAGGCGCGCCACCGTGTCCGAGGCTCGCACGCAGTTTTTAAGCGTCTGGGCGGTGGCCACAAGCACGCTGTCCCCCGCGTCATGGCCATGGGTGTCGTTGATGAGCTTGAATCCGTCCAGGTCCACGAGAAACACGGCCAGTCTGCCGTTGTGCCGCCTTGTCCTTTCCACGGCAAGGCCCAACGTCTCGTCGAGCAATATCCGGTTGGCAAGCCCCGTGAGCGGGTCGTGATGGGCCATTTTGCGCAATTGGTTGGCGCTTTCGGCCAGCCGCGAATTTACATCGGTCAGTTCCCTGGTGCGTTCGGCCACTTTCGCCTCCAGTTCCCGTTCCGTGCGGGTGAGGGCCTCTATCATCGCCAGGCGCGCGCTATAGGCGTCCGCCTGGGCCAGCTCCTTTTCTTTCCTCAACGCGTTGACCCGGTCGGCCAGGGCGAAGGAAAGCAGGAGCATTTCCAGCCCAGAGCCTATGAGCATGGAGTATTTTGTGAAAAAGTTGGTTGGCAGCCAGCCAAGATTCCTGGATCCGAGCGCCGCCACGCCCACAAGGAGCATGGACCACGCCAGCAGGAAATAGCGCGCCGCCGAGAATCCCCGCACAAGGCACACCACGCCGCTTGCCGAGGCCGCCGCGGCGAAAACGACGCCGGTGGCGGAAGTTGCGATGGCGTTTATCTGGTATGGGGTGGCCGGGATGGTGATGAAAAGGGCGGCGAAGACCATCTGGCACGCGGCCAAAAGCTTGTCGAGGGCGGGGGCGGAACGGCGGACGCCGAGGAATTCGCGGGAGAACACCGCGCCGAAAAATCCCGCCGCGTCAAACCCGGCCACGCTGGCCACGTTGCCCCATATGGTGAAGTCCGGCCAGAGATATTCGTATCCCAGACCGTTCCAGGACATCTGCCCCACAGCCATGGAGCCTACGAAAAGGATGTAGTAAAGGTAGCTTCTGTCCAGCAACGATATGTATAGAAGCAGGTTGTACGCGAACAGGGCGGTGAGCGCGCCGAAGTAGAACAGCAGGGCCATATAGGCGCCCCGGCTGGCGTGATGGAAAAGGTCCGCCGGCCAAAGCAGCGTCCCCACCGTCAGGCTCCCCTGCGATTCCACCCTGATGAAGACGTCCACCCGGTTTTCCGGAGCCAGGCGCAGCGGGAACACGAAGTTGCGGTGGGGGTAGGGCCTTTGGGCGAAGGGGACAGTGTCGCCGGTGGCGTGGCTTTTGATCACCTTGCCGCTTGACGGATCGACGAAAAATACCTCCACCTTGTCGAGCGTGGGGAACGGGATCTCCAGCATCCAGTCCGGCGACCCCCCGGGGACACCCTTGAGGCTGGCGTGCAGCCAGAAAGCCGATTTTGAATAGCCGAAATTCGGCTCGCTTTCGCCGATGGGGGCAAACTTGCCGGCCCGGGCCTGCCCGATGGCGCCATCGAGGGTCAATCGGCGCGTGGTGTCTTCCAGCCAGGAAAATACCGGAGCCTCCGGGGCCTGTTTCTGTGCCCGGCCGGCTCCGGGGAAGAGAAGGACACCGGCCATGAACGCCGTCGCGAAAACTTTTGTCATTAGCTTGATGTTTTTCATATTTTGCCCCCGCCACCGCAATGGAGGGACACCCTGTAATTTAACGTAAAACCGCCGGCGTGGCGTGATTTTCCATCACCGCCGCATCTTGTCCATCAGTTCCTGCTTGCGCAGCATATACAGGGTGCGGTCTTTTCTGAAAAGTTCAATGGCCTCGTTGAACACCTCCTCCTGGGCGGGATTCATGAAAAGGTGGTGTGGATACCCAAGCTCGATGAGGGCTATCGCCTTGTCCAGGAACACCTGGCAATGGGGGCAGATGGAGCCGCAACAGTATTCCACTTCTTCCGCCGGCAGGCCTGTGAACTTTGCGACAGAGGCGGTCATGCTTTCCCCGGCGTCGTGCCCGTGGGCGCTTTTCTCCCGTTCATGTTTCTCGTGGCGGAGCTTTTCAGCCGCCTTGGCCTGGTCGCGCATCTTGCCGAAAAGGTCGCCCATAGACGAGCTCCTTTCCTGAGTGTTTGTTATTTATGGGGCGGAAGGCTTTTGACTCCGATCCTCTCGCCGTTTTTCAGCCTGAAACGGGACAGCATCTTGCGCAGGTCCGCCACTTCGGAGGCCAGGCTTTGCGCCTCGTTGGTTGTCTCCGTGGCGATGGCGGCGTTTTTCTGGGTCACTTTGTCTATATTGGATATCCCTTCGTTGGCCGAGGAAATGCCTTTTGCCTGTTCCCGCGACGCGTCGGCGATATGTTCCACAAGGTCTGTCACTTTCGTCACGGCTTCCACGATCTCGTTTAGCGCTCCGGCCGTCCGCGAGGCTATCTCAGAGCCGCTCCGGGAGCTTTCCACGGATCCTTCGATCAGTTCCTCCGTCTCCTTGGCCGCCTTGGCGCTTCTGGCGGCCAGGTTTCGCACCTCTTCGGCCACCACGGCGAAACCCTTGCCGTGCTTGCCGGCCCGGGCCGCCTCCACCGCCGCGTTCAAGGCCAGCAGGTTGGTCTGGAACGCTATCTCGTCTATCACCTTTATTATCCTGGAAATATTCTGGCCGGATATCACTATCCTGTCCATCGCCGCCACCATTTCGTTCATCTGCGTATTCCCCTTGGTGGCCGCCTCCCGGGCGCGCGACATCAGGCTGTTGGCCTGCCCGGCGTTGTTTGCGGTGAGGTTTATCTGGGAATACATTTGCTCCATGGTGCTAGAAAGGGCCTCCAGCGATCCCGCCTGCTCGTTGGCCCCCTCCGCCAGCGATTCGCTGGAGGTGAGCACCTCCACCGACGAAAGCGCGATCTTTTGGCCTGTCTGGTTTATCTGCGTGATCAGCGCGTTGAGGTTGTCGTTTGTCTTGGCCAACCCGTCGCGGATCACCCCTTCGGCCTCAAAGGTGAAGTCGCCAGCGGCCAGCCTGTCGAACGCGGCCACAACCTCGTGCTGGAGGGTTTCGGCGAAATGGTCCATCGCGTCGGCCACCTGGCCGATCTCGTCATGCCTGTCCATGTGAAGCCGTTCGCGCAGGTTGCCTTTTTCCAGCTGGCGGATCATGTTGATCAGCCGGCTGATGGGGGCCACCACGATTTTGGACAGGATGAACAGCACCAGC
The DNA here is from genome assembly GCA_016235255.1 of Nitrospinota bacterium. Lineage (NCBI taxonomy): Bacteria > Pseudomonadati > Nitrospinota > Nitrospinota bacterium. The sequence goes on from JACRLM010000079.1 coordinate 46,357, forward strand.
GAAAGGAGTATCGCCAGCTCCAGCAGGTGGGAGAGGGATATCTTGATTGTGTCGGACTGTATTTCCTTTTCCATCTCCTCAAGGGAGATGAGCATGCTGATCGCCCCGTTCACGTCGCCTGCTTTCCCCTCGTGGCAGTTAAGGCAGTTGACCCCGCCCCGGTTTTCCGACACCAGGAATGGCACCACCGCCCGCAGTTTCTTTATCCCCCCGCGTTCCACGATCAGGAATTCCGGTTCGCCGGTCTTGAGCACCTTGCGGTCCACCTCGTCCACCGGAAGCTCCCCCGGCAGCCCTTCGCCGAACTGTTCGACCACGGTGGAACTGCGGAACACCCGGATTTCGTCCAGCCCTGTGGTGGTCTTTTTGATAAGGTCTATGAAAAGCCCCCTGTCGGCGATGGCGCCTTGCTCCATCATGGCGTTAAGGGAGCTTAGGACGGTCTCCGCCACGGCCTTGGCGTTGCTTTCAGCTTCCTTGATGGCCTGGTCTTTCTGGCGGGAGACAGAGGAAACAATGTTGAAAAGGGACGAGGCGGCGAAAACGACCGTGAGCAGGACGGCAAGTTTGACGGAGAGTGTCTTGTTTTTCAGAAAATCAAGGTTTTCCAGCCAGTTTTTCATCCACCCAATCCGAATCCGGCCCAGAGGCCAATTCAATCGCCGCCGCCATGGCATTCATGCGGCGCTACACACCCCTATATATGACCAGCCTTTGTAAATATTGTTTACCCAAAAAAGGCGAGACTGGCCCCATATTATGTCTCATATCCGTGGTTTATGGTAGAAATTTCTTCAAGGTTTGTTTTTTTCGTGTGGGAGCGCGGGCGGTCGCCCAGCCGTTCAAAACAAATTCTTTTACCAACCGGATTTACTTTGTCTCTTTCTCCCTTTTGAACCCAATCTTGTTGCGGGCTGGAACGGCAGGATTCATCAACCGCCGGATTGCGTCGAACACAACCTTGAACTGGGCGTCGTATTTATTTTCAAGGTCGTTAAGCTTGCGGGCCAATTTTGCGTTTGATGCAAGCAACTGACGCAGCCTGACGAACGTTTTCACGATCTGTATGCTGGTTTGCACCGCCAAAGGACTGTTTATAACTGTGGCAAGCATTACCGCGCCATATTCTGTGAATGCATAAGGCAGATTCGGAGAAAACTTGAGCCGCATTAGGTGGTCGCAATTTGCGACCACCTCCGCCTTCTCGTGTTCCGTCAGTTGAAACATGAATTCTTCAGGAAAACGCTCCCTGTTACGCTTCACCTGTTCATTCAATCGCCGGGTGGTGACGCCATAAAGCGCCGCCAGATCGGTGTCCAGCATGACCTTTTCGCCACGCATGAGCAGGATTTTCTTTTCGATCACTTCAGTGGGGACAAGAGCCTTCATTTTTTCTCCATCCATGAGGATCAAAATTATGGCGATATTAACATATTGGATCCGGCGCAGTGTTCTTCAATCCGTCTTATTTGCGGCGCCGTCATCTTGCCTGCAACTGGAACCGTTTCATCCCGGAAAGGGAGAAGAAAGTAACTGAATCTTTAAGGCAAAAAGCGCCCTTGAGTTATCGCGCCCTCGTAATATTCAACCCCTTCCTGTCACCGCCAGGCGTATCTTGCGCAGCATCCCTTCGAGGGTCTTAAGCTCCTGGCTGTCCGGTTCGCCACGTCTGATTATGTCCATGATCTTGCGCGATGAGCCGTCCACCGCTCCGGGATTTGCAAAGCCTGTCATCTCGAGCATGGCGGCGAGCCTTTTGTGGAACCCCTCCTTTTCCCCCAGCGTGGGATAAAGGCGCTCTCCTTTTTTTTCAGGGCGCGGCGCGCCATGGGGTTCGTCCCGCAAGAACTCGTACAGCGTCACCGCCACCGACTGCGCCAGGTTGAGCGACGGATATCCGGGATCGGACGGGATGGTGATGAACGCATCGCACATCCCGGCGTCTTCGTTGGACAGGCCGAATTTCTCCGAGCCGAACACAAGCCCGATGTCCCCCTCTTTCAAATGGGCGTCCCGCGCCGCCTCCATAAGCCCCAGGGAAGGCTTTTTAAGCCTGCGCGGGCGCCTTGTGGCGGCGTACGAGAATGACAAAGGTTCCAGCGCCTCTTCCAATGTGGAGAGCACTTGGGCCCGTTCGATGACCTCTTCGGATCCCGGAGCCATTTTTACGGCCTCCAGATGGGCCCGCGCGGTGGGATTGACAAGGGTAAGACGGGCAAGCCCGAAATTTTTCATCACCCGGGCCGCGGCGCCGATATTCCCCGCATGGCGTGTGTTCGCCAGGATCACGCAAAGCCGGCCGCGGTAAGGGGGGGATTTGGCCAATTCAGCTTTTCTTGGAAAGGAACGAGAACACCTTGCGGACGATGCTTGCTTCCCCCACCTCCTTTTTCACGGTGCTCATGGGGTCTATCAGCCCAAGAAGGAAGGAGCCGATGATGATTTCGTCCCCGGGGGAGGCTTCCACCTTGTCCACCTTTTTGCCGTTCACAAGCGTGCCGTTGTTGCTCCCCAGGTCCTCGATGACAAGCTTGCCCGACGACACATGGATTTTCGCATGCTTGCGGGAGACCAGCGGATTGTCCAGCCGCACGTCCGCCTCCTGGGTCCTTCCTATAATGACCGGAGACTGCGTCACCTCGTATCTCGCGGTCTCCTGCCCGGCCTCGGTGACGGTGAGAAAAAGGGTTTGCCCGGCCATGAACGCCATGGTCCTCTCCCCATCCGCGAAGGGGTCCGCCGCTTTGGGAGGAGGCGCGGGCTTATGGCGCGAGAACACAAGCTTCACGGTGCCTATCATGAATTCGTCGCCATCGTTCATTTCGCTTTTCGCCACCCTGGCTCCGGAGCGCAGTGTGCCCACGTGGCTGCCCATGTCCTCCATGAAATAGCGGCCGTTCACAAACACAATCTGTGCGTGGCGGCGGGAGACATAGCCTTCGTTCAGGCGGATGTCCGCCTGGGCCGACCGGCCGATCACCAGCGGAGAGGTGAGCAGGTCATACACCACCGGCGGCTTGCCGGCCTCTTCCACAGTAAGCTTGGCCTGCCCGGCCGCTTCCATCTTCACGGTGCCGGTGGTGGGGGCATGGCCTTCCCATTCGACAGGGATGTCCCCCGTCACCTTTCCGTTTGTGTATTCGTGCCCGGCGGCTTGCGGCTCTTCGCCTCCCCAAAGGATCCTGAACACTTTTTGCGGGCCGAGCTTCCCTTTTATGTTCGTCTCCTGGGAAAAGACTATCGAAAACTCCGGCGTGTCCTTTACGAACTGGTATGTCTCCTCCGATATCAATATCTGCCTGGGTTTGGCCAATGATTCGAAGCGCTGGGCGGTGTTCACAACGTCGCCGTACACGTCGTTTTTCTCCACGATCCCCCTGCCGGTGTTAAGGCCGCACCGGATAAGAAGCTCCGGATGTTTTTTCGCCTGGTTGAATTCGGCGAAGCCAAGCTGGATGCCGATTGCGGCGCGCACGGCTCCCGAAGGGTCCATGAAGTATGAAAGGGTTCCGTCCCCCATGGTCTTGACCAATGTGCCGCCGTTGGCGGAGACGATGGGGAAAATGATGTCGTAATGATTTTTAAGAAGCGAACGCATCTCAAGGTCGCCGAGCGCCTCGCTCATCCGCGTAGAGCCGGTCAGGTCGGTGAAAAGCACGGTGATGTCCCTTGTGAACTTGCGCTGGATGAGGGATTCGAGCTTTTCCTTTTCTTTAAGGAGCGCCCCCAGGTCCACCTCGATGGACTTGTCCTCGCCCCCTTTTTTATCTTCGGCCATTAAAGCTTTCTTCGCCGCTATATGTTAAATTGGTTTCATTTTAAGCCTTGCCCGTCAATAGTTTACTAGCTTGGTGATGCAGATACAAGACAAGACGTCGCATCAGAACGCCGCGCCGCGGGGGGTGTTCGCATGGGCCCTTTACGACTTTGCGAACACGGTGTTCTCCATGAACATCATCTCCCGCTATTTCCCCCTATGGGTGACACAGGGACATTCGGCGCCGGACATTTATTTTTCCGCCACTCTTTCAATCTCCATGTTGTTAGTGGCGGTCACCTCTCCGGCGTTGGGCGCCATGTCCGACACCACGGGGCGCAGGCTCGGGCCTCTTATGTGGCTCACCGGGGCCTGCGCCGCCGCCACGGCGTTGATAGGGCCGGTTGATTCGCTTTTGACGGGGCTGATTCTCTTTGCGGCGGCCAATTTTTGCTACCAGTCGGCCATGACGTTCTATTACGGCCTGCTGCCGTCGGTATCCGAGGGGAGTTCGGCTTCCAGGGTGGCCGGTTACGGCGTATCTTTGGGATATCTTGGGGCCATAGCGGCGTTGGCCATGGCCATGCCGGTGGAGAGTGTTTTCGGGAACGGCGCAGTGTACCCGGCCACCGCGCTTATGTACCTGGCGTTCTCCATCCCGATGTTCAGGCTTTTACGCGATCCGGCTCCGGTGGCAGGCGCCAGGGTGGACATAATCGGGGCTTTCAGGACCTTGGCGCGCACCTTCGCCGGAGCCAGGCGCAACAGGAGCGTATTCATTTTCCTTGGGGCCAACTTCCTGATACTCGACGCTGTGCACACGGTGATAGCCTTCATGGCGATCTACGCCTCGTCGGTGGTGGGGTTTGAAAGCGGGGAACTCAACATTTTCCTGATGACATCAACGGTCGGCGCGGCGGGGGGGTCTTTGCTGTGGGGATGGGCGGCCCACAGATGGAGCCCGTTGCGCACGTTCGGATGGGTGTGCGGGATGTGGCTTTTCACCATGCTTTTAGCGTCGGTGTCGGTGAACAAGGACATGTTCTGGATGGTGGGGCCGCTGGCCGGGGCGGCGCTGGGGGGTGTGTGGGTGGCGGGTCGGTCGGCGCTGGCCCAGATGGCGCCAGCGGACCGCATAGGGGAATATTTCGGGCTGTACAACATGGCCGGCAAGGCGGCGGCGATAGTGGGCCCCATGACCTGGGGGGCGGTGGTCTATATTTTTTCCCCGCTTGGCGGCACAATCCCCCACAGGATGGCGATACTTTCACTGGCCGTTTTTATCGCCGCCGGATGGAGGGCGCTGCGCCATATCGAATACGCCGGGGCAAAGTGAATTTTTACAAACTAAACTCTTGAAATTTGCGGCGGAAAGCTTTATAAAGTTACGAGCCGCATGGAATTAATTGTCACGCCAGTGGGTATAAGGGCGTGAAAAATTGCCGGACAGGCTAAAGGGGGATTAGCTTTCGCGCGTGGCTTTCGCACGCCCGTAGATTCAAGCCGTCATGCAATTGATTAAGCAGGGATTTTGTATGCGCGTGAAGGGACTCCTTTGCGCGCCAACGATGGAGAGAGCTTGAAGAAAAGAATTTTGGGCGCCATGAGCCTGGCGCAAATGCTGCTGATCCTGTTCTCCGGATCAATGGCGGTGGCGTTCGTGTTCATAATCTCCGCCTCTTCATACCTTAAGGAAAAAGCGGTGGCGGACCTCACCCAGGACGACGCGCGCAGGGTGTCCGGCCTTGTTTTTCAAAGCCTGTACTCGGCCATGAGCAAAGGGTGGAACAAGGACGAGATACAGGAAATCATCGCCCGGCTCAACAAGAACGACTGGGAGATGATCATCCGTGTGTTCCGCGGCAAGCCGGTGATACACCAGTTTGGCGAAATCACGGGCGAAAAGGAGATACGCGATAAAGACCAGAACCTGCGGGACGCGCTGTTCACGGGGAAAGAATATTTCTCCGCCGAGGGGGACAGGATACGCTACATCTACCCCGTGAAGGTGCGGGAAGAATGCCTGCGGTGCCATACGGACGCGAAGGTGGGGGACATCAACGGCGCAATAGACGTGGACTTCCCCGTCAAGAACCTGAAGATATCGCTAAGCTTCATCCTCAATGTGGTGAGCGCCTCTTTCGCGGCGTTGCTGATCGTCCTGTTCGTGGTGTTGCACCTTATCCTCCGCCAGTTCCTTGCCAAGCCGCTCATCCAGCTTGTGGGCATAATCCAGGAGATCATACGCCACACGGACCTTTCCCGCAGGCTGCCTCAGGACTCCGGCTTTGTCCGCGAGCTGGGGATGCTCTCCACGTATTTTAACGACATGCTCACCACCATGCAGGACTACAGCCGGCAGCTTGAGGAGCTTTCCATCCGCGATCCGCTCACAAGGCTTTACAACCGGCGCAAGTTCGAGCAGTTCCTGGCCCACGAGGTGAACAGGTCGTTCCGGCACAAGCGCTATTTCTCGCTGATTATGCTGGATGTGGACAATTTCAAGCACATCAACGACACCTATGGCCATCCGGTGGGGGACCTTGCGCTAAAGGAGCTTGCCATGACCCTGGAGGCCGGCACGCGGGACACGGACATCGTGGCCAGGATCGGCGGGGACGAGTTTGCCATCATCCTGCCGGAGACCATACAGGAAAACGGCGTGCTGGTGGCCGAGAAGCTGCGCAAGATGATCGCCGCGGCGGACATAACCTTGCCTGTGGGCCGCATTCGCATGTCCGCCAGTTTCGGGCTTGTGGCCTTCCCGGACAACGGGCAGACCATGGATGAAATGTCCATCGCCATGGACGTGGCCATGTACAAGGCCAAGAAAAAGGGAAAAAACCGCGTCGCCACCATCGACATCAGCGAGAAGGAGATGGTGGCCGACACGTACAACCAGGGGGAACGGATACAAAAGGCGCTGGAGGAGGACCGGCTGGAAGTCCATCTGCAGCCCATAATAGACACCATGACAGGCCACGTGTACGCCTATGAGACCCTGGCGCGCATCCGGGAGGATGGCGCAATCATCCCCGCCGGGCAGTTCATCGAGGTGGCGGAGGAATTGGGCCTTTCCGAGGCGCTGGACAGGCGGATGCTGGAAAAAGGGATACAACTGCAGCGCAGCCTTGCCAACGTGAAGGGCAAAAAGCTGTTCTACAACCTTTCGCCCAGGACCTTCGGCAACGACAAGCTCATGCGCGGCATTCCGGGGATGTTCCGCGATGCGGGCATCTCGGTGGAGGACGCGGTGTTCGAGATCACGGAGCGCGAAGCGCTGCCCCATTTGGGCGAACTGAGCGCGTTCCTCAACGAACTGCGCAACGACGGGATGCGGTTCGCGCTGGACGATTTCGGCAGCGGATTCTCGTCGTTCATTTACTTAAAGTACCTTACGGTGGACTACATAAAGATCGAGGGGAGCTTCGTGCGCCACCTCGCCGTGGACCCTTCCGACAGGATCATGGTGACCCACATCAACGGCATGGCGCATGATTTCGGCATGAAGGTCATCGCCGAATTTGTGGAGGACGAGGCGGCGGCGCAGATCCTTCGCGAGTTGAAGGTGGATTACGCCCAGGGCTATTATTACGGCAAGCCGATGTCCAGCGAGGACATGAAGGGGAGCGCTTAGGGGAGGGGAGAGTTGGACTGCCCAATACTCCGCCCTAAGCGAATGGAGTGAAAGCGGGAACTGTTTTCGGATCGTAACCGGGATTTATCCCGGCGGCGAGGCTGGAGCAACTGTCACAGAAAAATCCGGCGTATTGGGCCGTCACCCCGAACACCTGGTAACGGACATCGGGAGAAAGCCCCGCCTCGTCCCTTAAGGACGCTTTGAACGCCACGTCATAATATATCGACCGGCCTTTATACCCGGCATCCCCGGTCCAGTTCCGATGCCGCGCCGCCACCGGCGCATCGCGCCTGCGCAACAATCCCACCAGCGGCCTAAGATGCGGACAGGCTTTCAAGATGACGCGCCTCCATAATGGGCGGGTGAATTAGAAAGAGTCAGCGGCAATTATTAAGCGCGGCGTCATCCGTCATACGGCGACACTTTCCCTGCGCGCATTCATGAAGAAGGGAAGTTGCCTGTCCTCATAATCTGCCTTGGTGGCGAAAACCCGGGAAAGTATTACGTTGTGCTCAAGGCTTATTGCGGCGGTGGCCTCGGATGTCCGGTTGATGAGGGCTCCGTAATCGAACGGATGTTTCATTATGAGCAGAACATCGATGTCCGACGCCGCATGAGCGTCCATGCGCGACTGCGAGCCGTAAAGACGCACGTCCAAAAGCTCACCGCCAAGGATGCCCTCAAGCGCCAATTTGTATTCCTGGACGATCTGGTTTACCGGCGTTTTCATATGAGTTTATTTTATTCTCGTTTAGGCAAAAAGCCAAATTGCGCGCCATCCCGCCGGCGCCGCTCCTCACTCTCTCCCCAACTCTTCCTTCAGCACTCGCTTCAATACTTTCCCTATCACCGTCTTGGGCAGACTGTCCCTGAACACTATCTTCTTGGGCGCCTTGTATGACGCCATGTTCTTCCGGCAATACGCGGTGATATCCTCCGCCGTCACTTGCGCGCCCGGCTTCTTCACCACCGCCGCGACCACCCGCTCGCCAAGATAGCTGTCGTCCATGCCCACCACCGCCGCCTCCATCACGCCGGGGCACTGGTACAGTATGTCCTCCACCTCCTTGGGATAAACGTTGCAACCGCCGCTTATTATCATCTCCTTCTTGCGGTCCATCAGGAACACGTAGCCGTCCGCGTCCACATATCCCATGTCGCCGGTGAAAAGCCAGCCGTTCTTGAGCACCCGGGCGGTCTCCTCCGGCTTTCCGTGGTAACCGGCCATCACCTGCGGGCCGTTGACGATCATCTCGCCGACCTCTCCTTGCGGGCATTCCTCCCCGTCCTCGCTTTTGACTATAAGGCTTTTCGTCCCCGGCAGGGGAAGGCCGATGCTGCCGGGCCGGGCGGAGCCGTCCAGCGGGTTGCAATGGGTGCAGGGGCTGGCCTCCGTCAGCCCATAACCTTCCACAAGCTTGCCTCCGGTGAGTTTTTCGAACCGCTCCTTCACCTCCAGCGGCAAAGGGGCCGCGCCGGACACGCAGAACTTGATGGACGATATGTCCCGCTTGGCCGCTTTCGGGTGGTTGTTTACCGCCACATACATCGCCGGCACACCGGGGAATATGGTTGCGCGGCGTTTTTCGATGAGTTTCATCACCGCGTCCGCCTCGAACTTCGGGACCAGCGCCATTTCCGCCCCCAGCGACAGCGCAAGGTTTAGCCCGGTGGTCATGCCGAAGGCGTGGAAAGTGGGAAGGGCGAGGATGAAAACCTCCTTGCCCGGCTGCGCCCCCAAAAACCACTGGCGGCATTGCAGGGCGTTGGACAGCACGTTGCGATGGGTAAGGCGCACCCCCTTGGCGGTCCCCGTCGTCCCGCCGGTGTATTGCAGCAGCGCCGTCTGGTCCGGCGATATTTTCGCGGACTGCGCCTCGTCTGAAGCGTTGTTCACAAGCTCGCTCCAATACGCGGCAAGCGGGCCGGACACCGGCCAGGGCATATAGTCGGCGAGGTTCAGGACGATCAACTTCTCAAGTTCCGTGTTTTTCGCCACCTCCATCACCCTGTTGGCGAAAAGGTTGAGGACGAACGCCACCTTCACCCCCGCGTCGTTGAACTGCGCCTCGATTTCGCGCTCTACATACAGGGGATTTGTCTGCGTGACCACCGCGCCGAGGCGCAACACCGCCTGGTATGCGATGAGCCCCTGCGGGCAGTTTGGCGCCATAATGGCCACGGTGTCCCCTTCGCCCACACCCAGGCCGCGCAGGATGTTCATTACTTTTTTCACCTGCCGGTCGAATTCTCTGTAGGTGATCACGGTCCCATAGAAAAAGATCGCGGTGTTCTCCGGATATTGCGCGGCCGCCTCTTCGAGCAGGGAGGTGAGCGGCTTTTCGGGGATGGTGAATTGCATGGCCAACTTTATCTCTTGTCCTTTTTCCATAGAGTATTCAGGTCGCGTTTGCCGTGTATGAGGCCAAGTATCACAATGCTCTGCCCTTCGATCAAGTAAACAAGCCGGTATTCCTTGATAAAAAGTTCACGGATGCGGGGATTATCAAGCTCGGGGACAACCCTGCCTCTTTCCGGAAAAATCTCCAGCGAACGGCTTGCCGCCATGCAATCGCGGGCAAAAGCCGCCGAATAAAATTCCGAGTCCTTGCCGATAAATTCAGATATGGCCAGCAGGTCGTCGGCGGCATGGAAAGACCAGCTTATTTTTCCAGCCATCGGGCCATCATTTTTTCCACATCTTCCTGGGTATGGACACGCCCGGCCATCGAATCTTCCAGCCCCAGTTCGATTTTTTGAAGGACGTACAAATGGTACTGAATGTCCTCCAATGAGCAATTTTCAGGCAAACGCGCCAGAAGATCGCTTACTTCCCTCTTCGCTGTTTGCATATCAATCACTCGCCTTTCCATAAATCACACTCTATTCTATATTTCAATTTTACCTCGCGCAATTTTTAAGTCCGGTGTCTTTTTCCGGGCATTTATCTACCAAACCTGGAACATGGCCATATAATAACCCGCTTCGCCCGTCTCGATGTTGTAAGACCATCCCAGCAAGGCGGAGTTGTTCATCCGGAAGCACCGCGACTGGCTCCCAAACGGCGGCGGATGGCCGTTGACGCTGATTTTAACGCAGACCACGGGCTTTGAATACCCTGCCGCCTTGACGAACGCGAGATCGAGCTTGTCCAGTTCAAGGAGCTTGCCGCTGGTCGTCCGCCGGTCTTCATTTATGCGTTTTGCATTATCGAGAATGTTTCGCGTGTATTCCCCGGCAATCCACGGCCGAATGGCCGCCAACGCCCCGGGATCGGCCGTCCGGTAATAAAAAACATTCTTGCCGAAGATTATGGCCGCAATGACGGCGAGGACGAAAACACCCTTCGCCCCCGTGAATCTTATTTGAAGTTCTTTCATGCCCGCTTGTCCCCCTGGCTGATATGGTATTCCCGCCCGGAGGATATGTTAAGAAGAATTTGAAGGTCCGCGGCGTGCAGCCGAGCGGCGGACATTGCATATTTTTACGGAAGCCTGCGGCTATTCCGCGAAATTATATTCCACCGTCAGCCAGAACCGCCTTCCGTCCAGCATAAGGTCGTTGGGCTGCAACGGGAGGACGGAATCCTGGAAAATGGCGATCATGCCGGGATATTTGACCTCCCTGTCGAACACGTTCTTCACCCCGCCGCGCAGTGTCAGCCCCTTTACAGGCAGGCCGGAGTAGCTGGCCGTAAGGTCTAGCGTCTCATAGCCGGGGAGCGCGTCGCGCGTGTCCAGCGCGTATCTCTGCCTTTCACTGACCACCCTGTATCGGCCGGTAAGGGAAAAATCACTGGCCGGTTTCCATATCGCGCTCAAGTTGCCCAGCCATTTGGCGGAGTCCTGAATAGACTCTCCGGTGATATCGTCCTTTGTCTGGGCATAGGACACGTTGCCCCATATTTTAACACTCCCGCCCACAAGTTTTTCAAACTCCAGTTCCGCGCCCCGTGTCGTCGCCCCGCTTTCATTTATGTACGAATAGCCATAGTTGCGCAGTATGTTCTTCATTTCAGAAAGGAAAACATTCACCCCCAACATCAGGTCATGGGTCCTGTATATGTACGCCAGGTCGTTGGTGGTGATGGTCTCCGGGTACACCGAGTAACCCGGCGAGTCTTCGGCGGTCTTGGCCACTTCAAAAAGTGTGGGGGGGCGGAACGCGGTGGCGTGCTGCGCCTTGAATATGTGCCCTTCGGCCGGATGCCACACCGCCGCAATCCTGGGATTCACCGTGGAGCCGATGTCGCTGTACGAGTCCGTGCGCAGGGTCGCTGTCAGCGCCAGATTGCCGGTCACCTCTATTTCATCCTGAATGGCGGCGGAGGTGACGTTCCTGGTGTCATTGGCGCCATCGAGCGCAATCGCCCCTTCATACCTTTGCATGGAGGGCAATTGGACGAAGGTGACCGGATCAACGTTGATTTCCTCCCATGTTTCGATCACCTTGGCGGTGGAATATGTGGCGCTGGCAAGTATCTTGTGCCCCGCAATGCCGCGCCACTTCACGTCCACTCCTCCGTCATACCTTCTTTCTTTGACGTAATTTGTGTTGTACCAGCCGTCCGGATAAAGCACCTCGCCGCCGAAGCCGAAACCCGGCGGGACGATCTGGAGAGTGTCCTCCAGGTTGGTGGTCTCAAGCCATCCCGCCCTTAATTCAACGTCCAGCGAAGGGGTGATTTCGACCAGTTGCCGGGCCTCGGCGTTTTTCATGGACGCGCGGACCGCCACGCGATCGCTGTATTCCGGCAGCGAAATGGACAGGCCGTAATACTCCCCGCTTCCAGCTTCCTGCGCGTTGAACATCATGGAAAAATCCTTGAACCTCAAACGGGCCGAGCCGGACGTGTATTCGTCCCTCAGGCTCACCTTTCCAGGAGCGAAGGATGTGCTGGCAAGGTCGTATGGAGGGCCGCTGATGGCGTCCGGGCCGCTTGTTACGTCCGCGCCTTTCGTCCTCCAGCCGTGGACGGAAAGGTCCAGGCTGTACGATTTTTCGAGGTCCCGGAAATTCACCGCCGCTCCCCCGTTGGCATACGAAAAGCTTCCAACGCCAGCATAAGCGCCCGACGCTCCCTTGACGGTGACCACATTGATGACCCCAAGATACGCGAATTCGCCGTGCACCGATGATCCGGGGCCGCGCACGATCTCTATCCTGTCTATCTGCTCCACAGGCATCTTCCAGAAAGTGCTCGCCACGCCGTCATATGACTGGTTGACAGGAACATCGTCTATCATCAGCTTGACGCTGCCGGAGCTGAAAGTTTCGGTCGCCCCCCGCACGTTCAGTTTCCTGGCGCCCATCGTCTCCATCGAGATGTCCATCCCGGGGGCGGCGCTGATGGCCTCCCACAACGTCCTTATTCCCTGCTCCTTAAGGTCTACCGAGTGAAGCACCGTGATCATGCCGGGAACGTAATCCTTGTTAAGCCTGGTTTTTGTCGCAAGCTCCGTGGTGGAATCGAGGATTGAAAGAAGTTCCCTTACCGCCGAATCATCTTCAGTGTTGTACGCGAGCATTGCGCCGTTGCCGGTTCCGCCGCTGTTGGACACATAGTTGAAATTGCCATTGCCGCCGCTGGACGAATAGTTGAAATTACCGTTGCCGCCGCTGGACGCAGCCGCTACGGCGGGGGCGGCAAGAACGCAGGTCAAGGCCATCGCTATGACGGGCATAACAAAGGCAGCGGATACTTCAGTCGAAATTTTCCTGTTCGGCATCTTTCCCTCAAATCCCCTCTGCGTCGGCAAGCTTTAATCGTGATATATAAGCGGTCACCGGTATTTTAATCCATATTGATGGCCGCAAAATATACCAAATCATGAAAATTCTAGCACTGATTTATCTGGTTTTGGAATAAAAACAGCATTTTTCTCAATTATTAACCGTCTCATAATAGTATTGACATAAGTGGATATATGCGTTACGCTGTAGTCCATGAAGAATACAGATGGGCGCGGGCTTGATAGTAAGACATTGACGCAGTTGCGCAAGCGGGCTGTGGCCTGTGTGCAGA